>NZ_BADI01000924.1:0-4704 GCF_000333555.1 Herbaspirillum sp. B65
CTCCTCATGATCTTGTCGGCGGTGCGCAGGGACAGTGCCATGGCGGTCAGCGTGACGTTGCAAGTGCCCACGGTCGGCATGACGCCGGTACCCACCATGAACAGGTTCTCGTGGTCATGCGCACGGCCCCAGGCGTCGGTGACGCTGGTGGCCGGGTCCAGTCCCATGGACAGCGTGCCGATGATGTGCTGGCGGTTGGAGAAGGCGCCGCTCTTGCTGTGCTTGATGTTGGTGGCGCCCAGCTTGCTGGCGATGGCGTCGTAACATTCGCGGGTCTTTTGCGTGCCCTTGATCACGTAGTCATCCATGTTCCAGTACAGGGCCGGCACCGGCAGGCCCAGTTCATCCTTCTTGTCGCCCAGGGTGACGCGGTTGTTGCGGTCCGGCAGTTGTTCCAGCGCATTCTTGATGCTCAGGCGGCGCGCCGCACGGAACAGAATCTGCTCTTCCAGGCGCTTGCCGAAGTAACCCTCGGCCACCACTTCCTTGGTCACCGCGGCGACCTGCGAGGCATTGGAGATATCGATACGGAATGGCGCATGGTCGGCACGGAAAGCGCCATCGCGGAACTGACCGATGGAACAGGGGCTGACCGGGCCGCGGCCAGGCCAGATCTCTTCATCGACATCGAAAGTCACGCCGATGGCCGGGTGGTCGCACAGGTTGCGACCGACGTTGTCGCGCGCATTGGCGATGCCCTGCGGGAACTTGTCGCTCACCGACATGAGCAGCAACTTGGGCGTTTCGATGGCATTGGCGGCCAACACGAAGGTCTGGGCCGTGACGCGATGGCTGAGCTTGTTCCAGTCGTAGTAGTGGGCGGCCACGATGCGGCCTTTTTCATCATGTTCCAGGCGATACACCACCGCTTCGGTGATGACCTGCACGCCGCTGTCCTGGGCTTGCTGGGCGGCCAGTCCACCGTGGTATTGGGCATCGATGGGGCACAGCGGCATACAGTTGTTGTTGCCGCAGCAGGCCGGGCGGCCATCGTAGTTGCGGCTGTTGCGTCCGGTGCTGTCATCGAGCACCGTGAATTCCGGCGCCAGGCGGGCCGTGACGCGCTGCTGCAGCCAGGAGGCCGGCACCCGTTCCATCGGGAAAGGATGCTTGCGCGGCGAACCGCTCTCCGGCGAACCGCCGACGCCGGCGATGACCTCGGCCTGGTAGTAGTAGTCCTCCAGGTCGTCATAGCTGATGGGCCAGTCACGGCCCACGCCATAGAGGCTGTGCTGGCGGAAGTCATTGGGCACATAGCGCCACAATTGCGCTGCCCAGTGCCAACTGGTGCCGCCGAACATGCGGATGTATTGCGCATTGAAAGCGTGCGGCCCCTTCTGCTGCAGGTAGCCATTGGGCTCGGGGGTGTAGCGCGGATGCGGCGCCAGCGGCGAATACGGGTATGGCGCCATGAAGTCGGACTTGAAGGCCGAGCTGCGGAAGCGCTCGACCAGTTGATCGCGGCCCATCTTGGGGCCGGACTCCAGCAGCAGTACCGACTTGCCGCTACGGGCCAGGCGCGTGGCCAGCAAGGCACCGGTCACACCGGCGCCGATCACCACCACGTCGGCGGAATTGACATTACTCATCGAAGTTCACTCTCGCAAATCAGGGCTGGCGCGACCAGCTACCACAGGGGCCATAGGAAAAACTGGGCGGCACCAGCTTGCCGCTCACCAGGCCATTGGAGAGCGTATTGATGTAGGTGACATACTGGGCTTGCTTGCCCTTGCCCACCACGCCCTCGTACCAGGCGCCGAGGATGACGCGGGCCAGTTTTTCGCTGTCGGCCTGCTCGGGCCCAAACGCCAGACGCTCGGCCTGCAGTAGCGCCGGCTGGGCTTGCAGCAATCCCTTCAAGGATGACAGACGAGTCGCCAGGTCTTTCTCGCTCTTGGACAGGGCCAGCAGCAAAGCCGCACCCAGCCTGGGGCTCAAATCCTGGCGTTGAGTCAGTTGTTGGGAAACCTGAAGGAAATCTTCTACCGGAACAGCCGCGGCATTGTTTTGCGCGGTGACCCAGCTGGGCAGGGACCAGAACAGGCCGGCAGCGCCAGCGCCCGTCATCAGGCCCACCACTTTGAGTACCCGGCGGCGTGGAGTGTGCGTCATTGTGTCTTCCATGAAAAATGGCCCGCAGGCACGCTTGAGCGTGCAGCGCCGTCGCGCCGGGGCCAGGATGGGCCGCATATTCTACGCACATTCTTGCTGCTCTGCCGCAGCGCCTCCGCTCTTGTCATCCGCTCTTGTCATCCGCTCTTGTCATCCGCTCTTGTCATCCGCCCAAAACAACGCGGCCCGGTCACCACCGTGACCGGGCCGCGTGTCAGGAGGGGCTGGCGCCGCGCTCAACCGTGGCCGAGATAGGCCTTGCGCACGTCGCTGTTGGCCAGCAGGTTGGCCCCGGTGTCGGACATGACCACGTGACCGTTCTCCAGCACATAGCCGCGGTCGGCCACGCCCAGCGCCTTGTTGGCGTTCTGCTCCACCAGGAACACGGTCACGCCACTGGCGCGGATGGTGCGGATGATCTCGAAGATCTGCGCGATCACCAGCGGCGCCAGGCCCAGCGTGGGTTCGTCCAGCAGCAGCAGGCGCGGCTTGCTCATCAGCGCCCGACCGATGGCCAGCATCTGCTGCTCGCCGCCGGACATGGTGCCGGCGCGCTGGGCGGCGCGCTCCTTCAAGCGCGGGAAGAGACCAAAGACATAGGCAATGCCCTGCTCGATCTCTTCGTTGCTGGCGAAGAAGGCGCCCATCTTGAGGTTTTCCAGCACGCTCAGGCTGGGGAAGACGCGCCGCCCTTCGGGCGAGATCGCCAGGCCGCGGCGCATGATCTCGTGGGTAGGCAAACCGGTGATGTCCTGGCCCTCGAAGATCACACGGCCGCTGGAGGCACGCGGGCGACCGCACAGCGTCATCAGCAGCGTGGTCTTGCCGGCGCCGTTGGCGCCGATCAAGGTCACGATCTCGCCCTGTTCCACAGTCAGCGACACGCCATGCAGCGCCTCGATGGCGCCATAGTGGGTATGCACCTTGTCAAATTGCAGCATCACTCTTCTCCCAGGTAAGCCTTGATCACACGCTCATCGCTGCGCACCTGTTCGGGGGTGCCAGTGACGATGGGCTTGCCATGCTCCATGACCAGGATGCGGTCGGAGATGCCCATGATGAGGCTCATGTCGTGTTCGATCAGCAGCACGGCCACGCCATGTTCGCGGCGCAGGCGGTCGATCAGTTGCGACAGTTCCTGCTTCTCCTGCGGGTTCAGGCCGGCCGCTGGTTCATCCAGCAACAGCAGGCGTGGCTTGGTGATCATGCAGCGCGCGATTTCGACGCGGCGTTGCAGACCATAGGAGAGCGTACCGGCCTCGCGGTTGGCCAGGGCCGTCAGGCCCAGTTGCTCCAGCCAGTAGGCCACGCGTTGCAACGCCTCCTGCTCGGAACGGCGATAGGAAGGCGTCTTCAACAGGCCCGACAACAGGTTGGTATTGACCTGCTGGTGCTGCGCCACCAGCAGGTTCTCCACCACCGTCATGGACTTGAAGAGGCGAATGTTCTGGAAGGTGCGCACCAGTCCCTGCTGCGCCACCTGGTGGCTGGGCTGGCGGGCAATGGAGACACCATCGAGGGTGATCTCGCCCGAGGTCGGCTGGTAGAAGCCACTGATGCAGTTGAAGACGGTGGTCTTGCCGGCGCCATTGGGGCCGATGATGGCGAAGACTTCGCGCTCCTGCACCGCCAGCGAGACGCCATCCACGGCCAACAGGCCGCCGAAGCGCATCGACAGCGTGGACACTTCCAGCATGGTCTTGACTGGTTGGCTCATTGCGGCAGCTCCACGTGCGGACGGGTTGCGGGAAGCAATCCTTGCGGACGCCACATCATCATCAGCACCATCACCAGACCGAAGATCAACATGCGATATTCGGCAAAGCTGCGCGCCAGTTCGGGCAGCACGGTCAAGAGGATGGCGGCCAGGATCACGCCCAGCTGCGAACCCATGCCACCCAGCACCACGATGGCCAGGATCAGGGCCGACTCGATAAAGGTGAACGATTCCGGCGTCACCAAGCCCTGGCGGGCGGCGAAGAAGGAACCGGCCAAGCCAGCGAAGGCGGCACCGAGCGTGAAGGCCGAGAGCTTCACGCGGGTCGGGTTGATGCCCAGCGAGCGACATGCGATCTCATCTTCACGTAGGGCTTCCCAGGCGCGGCCCATGGGCATACGCAAAAGACGACTAGTGACGAAATAGGTAAAGAGCACCATCAGCAAGGCCAGGAAATACATGAAGATCACCATGTGCCCACCCTGGTACGACAGGCCGAACACCTGGTGGAAGGTGGTGCCGCCTTCGGTGACGGGATTGCGCGCCATCACCAGGCCGAACACGGTCGGCTTGGGGATGCCGGAGATGCCATCGGGGCCACCGGTGATGCTGGTCAGGTTGTTGAGCAAGAGGCGGATGATTTCGCCAAAGCCCAGCGTGACGATGGCCAGGTAGTCACCGCGCAGAC
Source organism: Herbaspirillum sp. B65 (assembly GCF_000333555.1). Taxonomy (NCBI): domain Bacteria; kingdom Pseudomonadati; phylum Pseudomonadota; class Betaproteobacteria; order Burkholderiales; family Oxalobacteraceae; genus Herbaspirillum; species Herbaspirillum sp. B65. Next base: position 4,518 of record NZ_BADI01000924.1, read on the forward strand.
GCAGCACCGGAAAGCCCAGCAGGAAGCCAAAGAGTGCTGCGGCAGCGGCCGACAGCGGCACGCATTCCCAGAACGACAGGCCGAAGTACTGGTTGCACAATGCGTAGGTGTAGGCACCCACGGCATAGAAACCGACGTAACCCAGGTCCAGCAGACCGGCAAAGCCGACCACGATATCAAGCCCAGA
>NZ_BADI01000923.1:0-936 GCF_000333555.1 Herbaspirillum sp. B65
GCCGGATGCAGTGGACCCGGCTGGGCCAGGGTTTCACGGTAGCGCCACAGGATGACCCACATCCCCAAGGAATAGACCAGCAGGAATACCAGGCAGGAGCGCCAGCCGAAGGCTTCCTGCAGGTGCGCGCCGATCACCGGCGCCACGATGGGCGCCAGCCCCCAGGCGGTGGCCATGTAGGTGTAGGCATGGATCAGGGTTTGCCCGCTGAAGGAGTCGGTGATGATGGCCTTGGCCAGCAGGTTGGTGGCGGCAATGCCAAAGCCTTGCAGCACCCGCGCGGCGACGAAGGTTTCCAGGTTGGGCGCCGCCAGCGAGAGCACGCAACCCAGCGTGAACAGGCCCAGGCCCAGCATCAGGACGCGCTTGCGACCATAGGCGTCGGCCAGCGGGCCGAACACCAGTTGACCGAAGGCATAGGCGATCAGGTAGGCGGTCACGCTGATCTGGATGGCCTGGGCCGAGGTGCCGTAGTCGATGGCCATCTTCGGCAAGGCCGGCACGTACAGGTCGATGGCCAACTGACCGGCCGAGGCGAAGGCGCAGATCAGGAACAGCAGGAAACGCGGGTGGTTGGAGGGATGCTGGGCGCTATTGCTCATGGAAAGGGGGAAGGATGCTGCATCAGTAGGACCGCTATTGTGAACCTTGGCGCAGTTTTCTGCTGACGCTCACCTGATTGTGAGCAAACTGTCTCTGATAGCAAGAATATAGGATGATTTTTTTGTCATCAAACAGGATAGTTTTAGAGAGAAATTCAAATTTATTCGAGAGGAAAAACGAAGTAATTCGAGATTGTTCCAGCATATTTTTGTCATTCCGCCCAAGTCCTCCTGCCCCACGTATCGTCCCCCCTGCCGGCCCGCCAAGCACAGCCCATCAGGCTGTAGGCGCAGAGGCTGCTGCATCTACAGACGAACAGGGAGGGAAAAGATG
>NZ_BADI01000922.1:0-2673 GCF_000333555.1 Herbaspirillum sp. B65
CGTACGGTGGACTGAGCGCCGGCAGCGGTTCGGGCAACTACGCCCAGGGCGACAGCTACAGCAATATCCAGAACGTGATCGGCAGCGACTGGGCCGACACCCTGACCGGCTTCGCCACGCCCGGCGTGACTTCGGTACTGACCGGTGGCAAGGGTGCCGACAACCTCATCGCCAATGCCGCCAACCGGGCCGATACCTATGCCTCCTATGCCGGTTCTTCCGCCGGCGTGACCATCAACCTGCAAGCCGGCACCGGTAGCGGCGGCGATGCCCAGGGCGATGTCCTGACCAACATCGACAACGTCATCGGCAGCAGCAACAACGATACCTTCCTGGCCAGCGCCAATGCCAACAAGTTCAATGGCGGGGCCGGTTCCGACACGGTCAACTATTCGCTCTCCAGCAGCGCTGACGGTACCAATGGCGTGACCGTCGATCTCTCTGCGGGCAGCGGCAGCGGCAACTATGCGCAAGGCGATACCTACGTCAACATCGAGAACGTGGTCGGCAGCGCCTACAACGACACCATCACCGGCTTTGCCACAAGCGGCACGCGTTCGGTACTGGAAGGGGGCGCCGGCGCCGACACCATCACGGCCGTGAACGGCAATCGGGCCTCGACCTTTGCCTCCTATGCCGGCTCGGGCTCGGCGGTGACCATCGACCTCAAGAACGGCAGCGGCAGTGGTGGCGATGCCCAGGGCGATGTGCTGGTCAACATCGACAACGTCATCGGCAGCGCCTACAACGACGTCTTCAAGGCCAGCACCCAGGCCAACAACTTCGATGGTGGCAGCGGCGGGGTCGATACGGTGAGCTATGAGTACGATACCGGTGGCGTGACAGTGGACTTGACCAACACCCTGGCGGCTACCGGCACCTATGCCGCCGGAGATACCTTCACCAATATCGCCAACCTCACCGGTGGTTCCGGCAATGACACCTTCTATGCCAGCTCGGTGGCCAACAGTTTCGATGGCGGGGGAGGGACCAATACGGTCAACTATGCGCGCTCGGGCAGCACGCCGGTGGTAGTGGACCTGTACCACGGCAGCGGCAGCGGCGGCTATGCCGCAGGCGACACCTACGCCAACATCCAGAACGTCACCGGCAGTGCCGGCAGCGATACCTTCTATGCCAATAGCGCCGCCAACGTCTTCAATGGCGGCGCCGGTGGCAGCGATACCGTCAGCTATCTCTACTCGACCGGCAACGACATCACCGCCAGTCTGGTCAGCGGCGGCAGTGGCGGCGACGCCAGTGGTGACAGCTACGTCGGCATCTCCAACCTGGAAGGCAGCGCCAACGTCAACAGTAACCTGACCGGCAACAGCGGCGCCAACATCCTCACCGCGCGCGGCAACAACACCACCAATTCACTCAGCGGCGGGGGCGCCAGTTCCGGCACCGATGTCTTCAACGTGGTGGAAGGGGGACACAACAGCGTCAGCGTGGGCAGCGGCAGCAACCTGATCAACGTCAGCGCCGGTGCCAACAGTTCGGCCGGGGCGCAGAGCGACATGGTCAACCAGAACACTGGCAACGCCAACATCGATTCCATCAACGGCGGTGCCGGGGTGACGACCTTGCACTTCGCCGACCTGGGTTCGCAACTCCAGCTCAGCAACTTCGCCAGCAAGGTCACCGGCATCACCACGCTGGACGTGAGTGCCGGCAACAGTACCAACATCATCATCACCGCCGATGATGTGCGTCAGATGGGCATGGCCGGCAGCGGCAGTTCCAAGATTCTGACGGTGAAGATGAGCACCAGCGAGAGCTTGCAGATCATGGCCAATGGTTCGGACCACTACGTCTACTTCCCGGGTACCACCGACTATGCCTTCTATAACTCCAGCAACCAGGAAATCGCCCGTATCCACCTGGTGACGGCATAGGAAGAGGGGCCTTCCCGGCAACGGCGGCCCTAGTCTGCCATCGCCCGTTCCAGGAAGCGCCAGATGCCAGGGTCCGACATGCTGGCCACGTTGATGCGCATATGGGTGGAGGGCAACTGGGAGGGCGAGAACAGGCTGCCGGGCGCCAGCAGGAAGCCTTGCTCCATCGCCTCTTCGGTCAGCACATTGGTATCGCGCCCGGTATCGACCCACAGGAACATGCCGCAGGGTGGCGGGTCGCCCACTTCCATGCCCAGCTTTTCCAGGTGCCGCATCACCTTTTCGCGGGCGCCATTGAGCCGCGCGCGCAGGCGCTCGGCGTGCTTGCGGTAATGCCCCTCGGAGAGCACCTTGTAGGCTACCCGTTCACCGATCTCGCCGGTGGTCAGGGTCGAGAGCAGCTTGCGGTCGGCCAGGCTGCGCGCCAGTTCGGCCGAGGTGGCGATATAGCCCACTCGCAGATTGGCCGACAGGGTCTTGGAAAATCCCCCCAGGTAGATCACCCGCTGCAACTGGTCCAGCGCCGCGATGCGGGTGGCCGGCTGCACTGCGGAGCCGGGGTGCATGTCGCAGTAGATGTCGTCCTCGACGAGGATGAAGTCGTGTTCCTCGGCGATGCGCAGCACCTGGAAGGCCTTGGCGGCCGACATCGAGGTCGAGGTCGGGTTGTGCAGCACCGAATTGATCACGTACAGCTTGGGCTTGTGCAGCGCCGCCATTTCCCGCAGGTGGGCGATGTCGGGACCGTCGCCCAGGCGCGGGATGCCGACGTCTG
>NZ_BADI01000921.1:0-635 GCF_000333555.1 Herbaspirillum sp. B65
TCGACGATGTAGGCCTGGCGGTCGCTCAAGACGAACACGCCATTGGGCTGCAGGTAGAAATTGCCATAGGCGTTCTTGCGGGTATTGAGACGGCGCAGCTGGTTGCCGCCTTCCACGTACAGGCCCAGCGGTTGCAATTGCTTGTCGTAGATGCCGGCATTGGTGGCGCACACCATTTCCTGGCCCTGGCTGCGCAGGTGGGCGTCGAGCCGGCTGAAGTTGCCCAAGGGCGTGCCGCTGGCATCCTTCCAGTACATGCGGATGGTGTCGCTGCGCGGATCGGCGCGGCAGGTGCTGATGAAGACCTGGTGATACTGGTATTGGCGGATGTCGGCGGCCGCAGCCGAGACCGAGCACAGCGCAAGGCAGCTCAGCGCCAGCAGACGCAGGAGGGAGGGGCGGAAGAGGGATTGAAGCATCGAAACCAAGTCTTGTTCTGCAGGACCGCACAGGGCGAGGCGGTATTGTAAATGGCCCCCGCCGGGCTTGCCACGGGAAATCCGGTTTTATCCGCAAAGCCAGTCCAGGAAAGGCTTTGCGGGCGATGCACCGAATTCGCTCATGCCGCAGTGCAGTTCTGCACCGAATGTGGGAAAATGAACAAAAGCAGCATGAAATGTGCGAAAAATCGAATT
>NZ_BADI01000920.1:0-6841 GCF_000333555.1 Herbaspirillum sp. B65
TGGTGGCGGTGTAGTAGGTCGCGGTTTCGATATTGATCATCTCTGTTTGCTCCAAGGGGCTGCCATTGCTTTGATCTACGCAAGCACTGGCTCTCGGCGTCCCGGCGTCAGGGCGTCAGGGCGTCGCAGGATCCAGCGTGGACAGGAACAATGTGGAGAATGCGAAACAGGTCTGGAACTGGTATGCGTATATCCAGAAGTCGATGAAGGCCATCGCGGATTTATACAAGAAAGCGGCAGGCGTCTACAACGCCAACGAAAAGGCAAAGGCCGGGACCAACGTCGCTTTCAATGTGAAGCTTGAACCCTACCGACAGTTCGGCATCGACAAGACGGCATCGACCTTCGGTGATTTCATCTTCAAGAAATTCAGACTCGACGGCAAGATGGCCGACATGGCCTGCGAAAAGATCATCCAGAGCTGGTTTGGCTTGCGTGCCGGCGTGGAAGTGGCTGCGGCGGGTGCGCTGGCCGATGCGCAGGCGCGTTACGCCATGAGCGGTCGGCTTGACATACTGGAGCGCGTGCGAGCATCCAAGAACCCGCTCGCGCCGGAGGTTCCCGAAAAGGAAACGGTGTCGTCCAGGACGCTCAAGCGTGACTGGGCCGCTTTCCGCGATTCAGAGAAGAGCGCCAGTGCCATGCGGGATGCGCGCATGGCACTGGTGGTGTTGCTGATCGAGAGCGGCAATTTTGCGAAGATGATGCATGACTGCATTGAGAAAGGGGATAGCAAGAGTCGGGCTGGATTGGCGGCATCTGCGATGACGATCGCTAGCGGCGTCATTGATATATGGGCCGTGGCGGTCAAGGAAATGCAGACGGCGAATGCGACGTCCTATCAAGTGATGAAATTGGGTGGGGCCAGTCTAAGTGTCGCGGCTGGCATCATAGGTATTGTGTTTGATGTTCAGGATGTGGTAAGGGCAGGCAATAGAGCAGAGATGGGCATTCTCACGCTCTATTCGTTAAAAATTGGCCTTGGTGTAATCAATATTCTGGCGACGGGGGCCTCTACATTTACATACGCAGCGCCAATTCTCTTGCGATTGACTGGACGTGTGGCAGCGGCGCAGGCGTTGGATTTGGTGGGTACCCGAGTGGCGGCGGCTATTGCGTGCAGGATTCTTTTTATGTCAGCTGGGATGTGGATTGGCGTGCTGCTATTTATTGTGCAGGTAGCTATTTGGACGTTGAGCGATGATGACTTGGAAACATGGTGCACGCTCTGCGTTTTTGGTACGAAAAAGGGAGCTGAGGCCGCTTACAAGGATGCGGCCAAGCAGCGTGAAGAACTAGGCAAAGCGTTGATCGCTGTAGGAGTCGGATGATGGATCAGTACTTGGAAACACCAGGCCAGGTAGATGGCTTGATAAAGATCAGTGGCGAAATAAAAAATTATGTCAGTAAAAGAGATGAAGCTAGCTTTGTCTTGACTAGGAAAGACAAGACAGGAATGGGCATGGTCTCCGTTGCCCTGGCTGCGGCAGGAATGGGCGGGCAGGCAATCGCGACTGCCTCAAACGCGGGCAGTCTGCAGGAAGAAGCCGACTACGTGGAATTCTATCTGGATGGCAAGGAAATTAAAGGCTGGCTATGGCGTAGCCCATTCAAAGAGGGCGACATCGTCGATGCGGCGGTTGTTTGGCAAGGAGAGTATTTCGAGCTGGTCGCATTGGCCAATCCTGCTGATCGGACGATTGCGTTATATCCGCACTGCGTGCGAGGGCGGCGTGCCTTCTATACGTTGGTTTTTCGTTGGTGGCTTATTTTTGCTGGCATATACCCCGCTGTTTTCTCCTTTCTTTTCTATTCTTTCGAACCTTTTAATCGCTATCTTTTTCAACTTCCTTTTTGGCTTTGTTGGGGAGGTCTGATAGCAAGTGCAACCTTTGTTATTTCCATGCTGATGCTGCAATGGACCCCGTTCGGGAAAGCGGCGCAACGCGTTTTTTCAGTACTGGGATTAAGAGATCCATCAGGCGTCGATCTTAAAAAGACCACCAAGGCACAACGCAAGCCGGGCGATCCGCCAGAGATGGGCGCATTCTTCTTCCGTTATTAAATGAATTTGAAATGCCCTCTATGGAAACAAACGCCCCATCTCAGGTAACGCTTGGCCAGGTCGAAACCGGCGAGTTGATCAAGATCAGCGGCACGATCTGGCATTACACCTACGAGCGCGGCGAGGCGAGCTTTGTTCTCATGCGCAAAGATAAAGCCAGGATGGGCATGGTCTCCGTTGCCCTGGCTGCGGCAGGCATGGGAGGGCAGGCAATCGCGACTGCCTCAAATGCGGCCAGTCTGCAGGAAGAAGCAGACTACGTGGAATTCGATCTGGACGGCAATAAAGTGAAAGGCTGGCTATGGCGTAGCCCGTTCAAAGAGGGCGATGTCGTCGATGCGGTGGTTGTTTGGCAAGGAGAATATTTCGAGCTCGTTGCGCTTGCCAATCCTGCTGACCGGACGATTGCGTTATATCCGCACTGCGTGCGAGGGCGGCGTGCCTTCTATACGTTGGTTTTTCGTTGGTGGTTTATTTTCGCTGTCATATTTCCCACAGTTGTCGCCTTTCTTTTGCTTTCTTTCGGACCTTTTAGTCGACATCTTTTTCACCTTGCTTTTTGGATTTTGTGGGGCGGTCTTGTGGCAAGTGCAAGCTTTGTTATCTTCATGCTGATGCTGCAATGGACCCCATTCGCTAAAGCGGCACGACGCGTATTTTCCGTGCTGGGATTAAAAGATCCATCAGGCGTGGATCTCAAAAAGACCACCAAGGCGCAACGCAAGCCGGGTGATCCGCCAGAGATGGGCGCATTCTTTTTCCGTTATTGAATTTAAGAAGAGCTTGTCTGGATTGTCACAGTCGCAGTATCTCGACCAGGCGGCCTATCGCTGCCTTTAAAATTCTGAAGGCTGCCTTAGCTCTGTTCCGGCGTATTCCTGGGCTTCTGCAACAAGGCCTTCAAATTGGCCAGCCGCGCCTGCGGCGTGATCTTCTCGCTTTCCTGCGGCACCGCTTCGCCTTCATCCAGGCGCATCTCCTTGACGAAGCGCGAGATCTGGCATTCGATCACTTCCTTGGCGCGCTTGCGGCGCTTGCACCAGGACAGGTGCAGCGAACGCTGGGCACGGGTGATGCCCACGTACATCAGGCGCCGCTCTTCTTCCACGCGCGCGGCGGCTGCTTCGGGCGGGGTGTCGGGGTCGCCCTTGTGCGGCAGGATGCCTTCTTCCACGCCCACCAGGAACACATGCGGAAACTCCAATCCCTTGGAGGCATGGAGCGTGGACATGCGTACCGCATCCTGCTCTTCGTCGCGGCCTTCGAGCATACTCATGAGGGCCACCATCTGGGTGATTTCCAGCAGGTTCTTTTCTTCGCCTTCACCATCGCGTCCGCCGCAGGCGCGTTCCTTCAGCCAGTTGATGAAGTCCACCACGTTCTGCCAGCGCGCCTGCGCGGCCCGTTCTTCGAAACTGTCGTAGAGATAGAACTCGTAGTTGATGGCTTCCATCATGTCGTCCAGCACGCGGCCGGCCTCGGCGCCGCTGCCGGATGGGCCGGGGCGGGTGGCGCGCGACTCCAGCGCATTGATGAAGTCGCAGAACTTGCGCAGCGGCAGCAACTGGCGGTCGGTCAGCTTGTCTTCCAGGCCGCCCTTGTAGACCGCTTCGAACAAGGAACACTGCCACTGTCCGGCCAGCGTGCCGAGCACTTCCAGCGTGGCCTGGCCGACGCCCCGGCGCGGGGTGGTGACGGCGCGGATGAAGGCGGGGTCGTCATCCTGGTTGGCGATCAGGCGCAGGTAGGCAATGATGTCCTTGATTTCGGCACGGTCGAAGTAGCTCTGGCCGCCTGACATCACGTAGGGAATGCGTTCGCGCCGCAGCGATTTTTCCAGGATACGGGCCTGGTGGTTGCCGCGATACAGGATGGCGTAATCGGCAAACTTGGCGCGTCGCTCGAAGCGGTGTGCCGAGAGCGTGATGGCGATCTGGTCGGCTTCGGCTTCTTCGTCATCCATGGCCATGACCGTGATCGGGTCGCCCAGGCCGTGCTCGGACCACAGGGTCTTGTCGAACAGCTTGGGGTTGTTGGAGATGACCGCGTTGGCCGCCTGCAGGATGCGCGTGCTGGAGCGGTAGTTCTGTTCCAGCTTGATCAGGTGCAGGTTGGGAAAGTCCACGCCCAGCAGTTTCAGGTTCTCGATGGTGGCGCCGCGCCAGGCATAGATGGCCTGGTCGTCGTCGCCCACTGCGGTAAACATCGGCTTCTTGCCCACGCCGGTGACCAGCAGCTTGACCAGTTCGTACTGGCAGGTATTGGTGTCCTGGTATTCGTCGATCAACAGATAGCGCAGCTTGCGCTGCCAGCGGTCGCGCACTTCTTCGTTGCTGCGGAACAGTTCCACCGGCAGGCGGATCAGGTCATCGAAGTCGACCGCCTGGTAAGCCTTCAAGGTCGCCACGTAGCTGCGGTAGATGCGGGCGGCCTGGGCTTCGTCTTCGGTGCGGGCATTCTTTTCGGCCAGGTCGGGATCGACCAGACCGTTCTTCCACAGCGAAATCGAATTCTGGATGCCGCGGATGATGGCCTTGTCGGTGGTCACCGCCAGTTCTTGTACCAGGGAAAAACAATCGTCGCTGTCCATGATGGAAAAGCGGTCCTTCAACCCCAGATGCTTGGACTCCTGGCGCAGGATCTTCACCCCCAGTGAATGGAAGGTCGAGACCGTCAGGTGCTTGGCTTGCTTGGGATCCTTGAGCAGCTTGGCGATGCGTTCCTGCATTTCCAGCGCGGCCTTGTTGGTGAAGGTCAGCGCGGCGATGTTGCGCGATTCGTAGCCACAGTTCTCGATCAGGTGCGCGATCTTCTGCGTGATCACGCGGGTCTTGCCCGAGCCGGCGCCGGCCAGCACCAGGCAGGGCCCGGCCATGTAGTGGACGGCTTCGCTTTGCGGCTTGTTCAGGCCGAAGGAGGGGGCGGACATACGGAGGTGATCGGCGTGGGCAGGAGAAGAAACGAGGTGCCATTGTAGCAGCCCGCCCGCACCGTCTCGGTACGCCTGTGGGACAATGCCGCATTGTCGGCGGCAACAACATCACGAGAGCTACCATGAAATTCAATCACCTCATCCAGATCAACGATCCGCTCAACCCGCTGATCGATCCCCTGACCCGCGAACAGTTGTGGCGCGGCTTGGTCATGCGCGCCGAGTCGCCGCAGTTGTTCATGCCGCACCTGGACGATTGCCGCCTGCTGGAGAAAAGCCTGGACCGCGTGCGCCGCGAGCTGCGCTATGGCGAGCTGGTGATCATCGACCAGGTGAGCTACCTGCCGCAGATCCAGGTGCTCTACGACGTGCCGGCCCAGGGCGATATCCCGGCCTCGCGCATGAGCATGACCATCGAGGAACCACAGGCCGAGGTGCTCTTCGTGCGCTTCGAATACGACGATGGGCAGCCCGAGGATGCCGGTGGCGCCGAGGCCTTCTACAACGATTTCCGTCGCTCGGCGTATCAGGAAGCCGATATCGACACCATCCGCATCATTCGCGAACTGACCCAGCGCGGGGAGCTGCATTGAAGAAACTGAACCTGGTGTGCCCTTGAATCAGTTTTCCTGATGCACAAGAAAAAGGCGCGGTCCTTGCGGATCGCGCCTTTCTTGCTTTGATGTAGTCCGATCAGGATCAGGCCAGCAAGCGTCCCAGTGCGCCGTTGACCAGTGCGCCACCGATGACCAGCCAGGCGAACAGTACCGCGCCCAGGATCATCGGCTTCATGCCGGCGCTGCGCAGGGCCGAGAGGTGGGTGGACAAGCCCAGGGCGGCCATGGCCATGGCCAGCATCAGGGTATCGGCCTGCAGCACCAGCTGGTTGAGGTGGGCCGGCAGCGGGAAGAAGGAATTGAACACCACCACACCGATGAAGGCAAAGGCGAACCAGGGAATGGACAGCTTCTTTTGCTGGTGCTGGTGACCCGAGACGCTCGGTGCCGCCTTCATCGACAGCATCAGCAGGAAGGGCGCCAGCATCATCACGCGGACCATCTTGGTGATCACGGCCACATCGGCGGTGTGCTGGTCGATGGAGCGGGCCGCCGCCAGGACCTGGGCCACTTCATGGACGGTGGAGCCGATGTAGACACCGAAGTCCGGCAGACGCATCCCCCACATCGGTTCGGCCTGCAGCGTATAGAGCAGCGGATAGAGGAAGATCGCCAGCGAGCCGAAGATCACCACGGTGGACACCGCCACGGTCACCTGTTCGCTGCGTGCACGCAGCACCGGTTCGGTGGCCATCACCGCGGCGGCGCCGCAGATGGAGCTGCCGGCGCCGATCAACAGTGCCGCATCGCGATCCAGCTTCAACAGCTTGGTACCTACCAGCCAGGCCAGGCCGAAAGTGGACAAGAGCATGGCGGCATCGATCACCACCCCGGCCAGGCCGACGTGGGCGATGTCCTGGAAGGTCAGGCGAAAACCGTAGAGGATGATGCCGGCGCGCAGCAAGGTCTGCTTGGAAAAGCGCACGCCTTCGCCGCAATAGGCGCCCATGCGCGCATAGACGGTGTTGCCGATCAGGATGCCCAGCACGATGGCTACCGTCAGCGCCGAGAAGCCATGGCTTTGCAGCCAACCGATATTGCCCAGGTTGATGGCGGCCCAGGCCACGGCGCCGGAGAGCGCCATGCCGGCGATGGCCGGATGCAGGGGGGAAGTTTGGGTTGCGCTACGCATGATGCTCTCCACAAAGGATGGTGCTGTCGATGGGGTGCACTGTACGCGTGCTGGATATAAAAGAAAAACNGCGTTATTTTGATAATATCTACCTG
>NZ_BADI01000919.1:0-1745 GCF_000333555.1 Herbaspirillum sp. B65
GCGCCGATCATGGTGTCGGCGCCCTGGCCGCCGTCGAGCAGGTTGTCCTGGCTGTTGCCAGTAATCAGGTTGTCGAGCGTATTGCCGCTGCCATTGAAGTTGCCGCCCTCGGCCAGGTGCAGGTCTTCGACGTGGGTGGCAAGGGTAAGGCTGCAAGAAGCAATAACCGTGTCGTGGCCTTCGTTGGCGTTTTCGGCCACGGTGTCGCCGCTACAGTCGACCAGATAGGTGTCATCGCCCTTTCCGCCTTCCAGGTAGTCGTTGCCGCTGCCACCGTCGAGCAAGTCATTACCCACGCTGCCATAGAGAGAGTCGTTGCCGGCTCCGCCATAGATCAGGTCGTCACCACCGATATCGTTGGTCGCGGCGGCATAGGCGCGCATGTAGTCGCCATAGAGGACGTCATCGCCATCCCCGCCCTGCAGCACATCGTTACCGGCGCCGCCGTAGAGACGGTCATTGCCCTCATCGCCATAGAGCTTGTCGTCGCCCTCGTCGCCATAGAGGCTGTCGTTGCCGATACCGCCCCATAGCTGGTCGTTGCCGAGACCTCCAGAGATACTGTCGTTGCCGGCGCCACCGACGATCTGGTCATCATCGGTCTGGCCCGGTTCCAGTCCCTTGGTCACGCCGGCTCTCAGGTCATTACCGTACAGTTCGTCATCGCCATCGCCACCCCAGATGCGGTCATTGCCCAGGCCGGCAAAAATGCGGTCGGCGCCGGCGCCACCCGAGAGGAGATCGTTACCGTCTCCGCCTATCAACTGGTCGTCGCCGTTCTCACCATAAAGCTGGTCATCCCCTTCCTTTCCCCACAGGAGATCCTTGCCGTCGCCACCCCAGAGGATGTCGTCACCCTTGCTGCCATTGATCACATCGTCACCGCCGCCACCGGCCAATCGCCTGAAAGGCCCGGCCTGGGCGTTGACGCTGGAGTTGGAGGTGCCGAGGTTGGGATCGAGCAGGTCATTGCCATCGGTGCCGATCAGGCAGCCCGGCTGACTGTTGAGCGCCTTGATCTGGTTGGGGGCGAAGTTGATCGTGCGGCCGCCGTTGAGATGAAAAGCGTTGTCATCGTCGCGCAGACTGCGGAAATTGCTGTCCGGGATGGCCGGCTCCTCCGGTGCCGGCACATAGACTGCAGCGAGCGGCGCGACGTAGAGCGACGGCGCCGCCACAGGAGGGGCACTCACAGGCGAACTGGCCGGCGTCACCGCAAGGGAGACGGCAGGAGCAACGGCAGGCACTGGGGCAGAAATGGGGGCAGGCTCGGGAGGGACCACGGGCGTCACGGCAGGCGCTGGCTTCGGTACCGGCACCGAAGCGAAGCCCGGCACGTCCTTGGATGGCACCAGCGAAGACACCGGCACCGGTACGCAATCCGACAAGGTGATTTTCACGTCAGGTGGAAAGGCCTCGGCCAGCGGCACCAGGTCGGTGCTCCAGCAGGGCGCCTGGTACGGCGTTGGGGATGGGCAGGGTGTAGCAGGTGTCGACGGTGGGCAGGGCACGGACTGCGACGGCGTGGCAGCAACCGCAGGCGTGAGACTCGGCAGTGCCGGCAATATCGGCTGCGGACCAGGCGTGACTGTCGCCGAGGATGCCGACGCGGCGGCCGCTGGCGCGCTTGAGAGTAACTGCGGCACGCCCTGATCCAGAGATGCAAGGCCATCCACGCGCGCGGCTTGCTCGCTCACGGTGGCGGCAAGCAAGTCTTGTGCTGCGGTGTGCTGGCTCACGACCGC
>NZ_BADI01000918.1:0-472 GCF_000333555.1 Herbaspirillum sp. B65
TCTTGCCTCTCCAGCGTGGACGGCTGTATCGGCCGGGCATCCAGCCTGGCCGCCATCGGGGGATTGATGAAGCGCCCGGCCGTGCCGATGGCGGTCAAATCGACGAAGTCCGAGCCGGTGTGGTCGGTGCGGCTGAAATGCAGGCTGAATCCGCCGCCATCGTAGTTGGCCGGGGTGATGCTCTCCAGCGCTCGGATCAGGCCTTCGCGGCTCAATTGCGGGCCGGCGCGGCGCAGCGCTTCGACCAGCACGCGGGCGGCGATGTAGCCTTCCAGACCGATGAAGTTGCAGCAGGCGCGGGAAGAACGCGCCATGGCCTTCTGGTATTCGTAGACGATGGGTAGCCGGGCCTTGTTGGGGAAAGGCACCACTTGGGTGATCTCGGTGCCGACGCCGCCGTCTTTGAGGCGCGTGGCCAGCGAATGGCTGCCAACGAAGGAATAGTTGGAAAAACCGCCCAGGTAGCCGGCTG
>NZ_BADI01000917.1:0-10099 GCF_000333555.1 Herbaspirillum sp. B65
AGGCCCGCACAAGGCTTCGCGTTCTTCTTCATACAGGCTGGGACGATCACGCGGCATGCATCGCATCATATTCAAAGAAGAAATTACATCGGAGATCCACCTTTCATAACAGATTGGTCCGTAAGCAATCACAGTCGCTGCCTTGTTCATCAACCCATCAACGAGAAGGATGTTTCAACATGACGACCTACACCGAGCAATTTTCCGCTGCTGCCAAAGCCAACGCCGAAGCACAACTCGCGCTGTTCAGCCAGCTGGCGGCCAAGACTTTTGAAGGCGTGGAAAAACTGGTGGACCTGAATCTGAAGGCCGCCAAGTCCTCGCTCGAAGAAAGCCAGGCCGCTGCCCAGAAGCTGTTCGCGGCCAAGGATCCCCAGGAATTCTTCACCCTGACCAGCTCGCACGCCCAGCCGACGCTGGAAAAGTCGGTGGCCTATGGCCGTCACTTGAGCGGCATTTTCTCCAGCACCCAGGCTGAACTGACCAAGGCTGCCGAAGCCCAGATCGCCGAAGTCAACCGCAAGGTCGTGGCATTGATCGACGAAGCCGCCAAGAATGCGCCGGCCGGTTCCGAGCAAGCCATCTCGATCCTGAAGTCCACCATTGGCAACCTGAGCGCTGGCTACGAACAGTTCACCAAGAACGCCAAGCAAGCCGCCGAAGTGCTGGAAGCCAACGTCACCAACGCCGTGGAGCAAATCTCCCAGGCCGGTGCCAAGGTCAGCCGCGCTGCCAAGAAGTAATCCGCAGCTAGCCTACGGACGACAATGCCCCGGATCTCCGGGGCATTTTTTTCGCCTGTCGCCTGCGCTGGATGAACCAGGCGATGAGGCTCAGGCGCTGAGCTGGTACTCAGCCCGCAATGCGCGCAAGCCTTCCTGCATCCGGGCGAAGGCCGCTTCCACCTGGGCCGGATCGCCCTTGACGCCGAGGTCGATGTGGCGGCGGGTCTGGGCATCGCCCACGTGCGGCAGGCTGAACACCTTCACCTGCGGGAATTGCGCTTCGATGGCTTCCATCAGCGGGGTCAGGGTCGATTCCATCGCCTCGAACACCAGCATGGAGCGCTCGGCCCAGGCTTGGCGGTGGAACTGGTCGGCGTAATGGGTTTCCAGCACCCACTCGAACATCGGCCAAGCCATCACCGGGAAACCGGGCGCAAAGTAATGCGCACCCTCGCCGCTGGTGTTGCGCACCCAGAAGCCGGGGATCTTGTTGTAGGGATTGGGGATGATGGAGGCGCCTTGCGGGAATTCGCCCATCTTCAGGCGATGCAGGTTGTCGGCCGTCTCGAAGTCGGGCGTGGTACCCGCTTCACGGGCCATGTCGGCGATGCGTTCCTGGATCTTTTCCTTGGCCTCGGGATGCAGTGCCAGCGGTACACCGAGCGCGGCGGCGGCGCACTGGCGAGTGTGGTCGTCGGGCGTGGCGCCGATGCCGCCGGTGCAGAAGACCACGTCGCCGCTGGCCAGGGTGCGCTTCAAGGTCGCGGTGATGCGCTCGCGCTCATCGCCGATGTATTCGGCCCAGGAGAGTTGCAGGCCGCGCTGGCTGAGCAGCTCCAAGACCTTGGGGAAGTGCTTGTCGATGCGGCGCCCCGAGAGGATCTCGTCGCCGATGATGATCAGTCCGAATGCCATGAGTCTGTCTGCCCGAAAGTTGATGAAACACTGCGGCGATTATGCCCGATTCGGCTGCACCACGGCAGCGACCACCCTGCCCGGCCCTGCCGTGTTGCGCGTCAACCGGGTGTCACGTCGATGACTTCGCCAGCGGGCGGGCCATCGGGGGCCTGGCCGTTGCGATAGCGCAGCAGCGCTTCCAGGCAGTAGAACTGGAACCACAGGGCGGTAAACACGAACACCAGCACATACAGCCAGATCGCCACCGCCGCCAGGGCCGGCAGCAGGATCACCGACAGCACCCCACCCAGCCACAGCAAGGTGGGAGCCGCCCCCAGGGCGCCAGCGATGGTGCCCACCAGCAGCAGCGGCCAGCGATGCAGGTGCAGCACGACGCGCCGCTCTTCGGCGCTGGCGTAGTCGGCCAGGGTGTCATAGGCCATGACGCGATAAGTCAACCAGCCCCACAACAGCGAATGCACGACGAAGGCCAGCGGCGGGATCAGGAAGACCCAGATCGTGGCCAGCCACAGGACGGTGAAGACGGCGAAGCACCACAGCGAAGTCCAGAGACTGCCGGCGACGCTGCCGCCATGACGCTTCTCCAGCATGGGATAGTGGCGCGCGCCGATGTGGCGGGCGATGGCCGGGATGGTGAACAGGCCCACGAACACCAGGGCGGTGAGGATCATCAGCGGCAGCAGGGTCCACATCGCCAGCAGCGGCACCAGCACGGTTTTCAGCGCACTCATGCCGAACCAGGCCAACATGCTGCCGATCTCGCCGAACATGCTATTGGCGACGAAATAGGCTTGCAACCAGTCGATGATGGGTTGCAGTCCCAGCCACAGGCACACTGCCCACAGCGCCAACGAGACCACGAAGGGCAGCACCGTCAGCCACAACATGCGGATGTGCAGTTGCGCCAGCAAGGCGCGGCCGAAGGAAGCCAGGAACAAGCGCATCAGCGGGGCTTCCTGCGGGTGAATTCGACCAGGCGCTTCAAGCCCAGCCACTGCTGCGCCCAGAAGCCGCGTCCATAGTCGCGGCCCTTGCCGGCCGGGGGTGGCAGTTGGTCGCGCACGCCGGTCATGGCAAAGCCCTGGCTGAAGTGGGCGGTACGGAAGAGCACATCCCAGATCGGCAACAGCACCGCGAAGTTGTGCCCGCCCAGCGAATTGCGTCCACGGCTTTCATGGCCCAGGCCGATGGCGTGGTGGGTGCGATGGAAGCGCGGCGACACCAGCAGGTATTCGCCGATGCGGCCGAAATGGATGCGTACATTGGCGTGCTGCAGGCTTTGCAACATGCGCGAGAGCGAGACCAGCAGGATGTATTGCGAGGGCTCCACGCCGATCAGCACGGCGATCAGGCCAAAGATGATGTCGTGCACCAGGTTGTCCAGCATGTGGTTGCGGTCGTCGCTCCACAGGTTCATGTTCTGCTGGCTGTGGTGCAGGCTGTGCAGCGCCCACATCCAGCGCACATTGTGCTGGGCCCAGTGGTAGAGATATTCACACAGGTCCAGCACCACCATGTAGAGCAGGAAGCTCACCAGCGCGCGGTCGGTCACGCCGGGCCAGATCTGGTCCAGGTTGAAGGTGCCCCAGCCTTCCAGGTGCAGGGCCTCGGACAGATAGGACAGGGCCGGGTCCAGCAGCAGGAAGGCGATGATGGGGATGATGCCCAGGCGCTGCAGTACGGTGTAGATGAAGTCGTTCCAGCGCGCGCGCGGGTCGGTGATGGGATGGACCGGGATCATGGACTCCAGCGGGCGCAGGATCAGGAACAGGATCACCAGTTCGCAGATACCCACCAGGACGAATTCGGTGCCGGTGAAGGCTTCTTCGACGAATTCCCCCATGCCGATGAAAAACACCAGCGGTTGCACCACGGCTTGGAACAGCCAGCCCTGGACGGCGGCAAAGAGGTCGGAAATGGTCTGGATCATGGATAAGGCTTGATACGGTGTGACGGTGACAGCGCCGACTCCCCTCCCCTGGGCCGGCGCCGGCTTGGACTTGCGGCTGGCTTCAGTGTTCCTTGCCGGCCACGAACAGGTGGCGATAGGCCGGGTGCTCGCGCAGCGTGGCAAAGCAGAAGCCCTTCTGCTCCAGCCCGCTGATCAAGGGTTCCAGCACGGCCGGCGCCCACGGATCCTGGCGCGACCAGATGCCCATATGGGCAAGGAAGATATCACCATCCTTGAGGCCGTCGAGCGCCTTTTTCAGCAGCATCGCGTTGGGGAATTTGTCGCTGGGCAGTTCATCGCCCGAAAAACCGGCCGGCGCCCAGGCCACGTGGGCATAACCGCAGGCCTGGCCAGCCTTGAGCAGGTTGGGGGTCAGGCGTCCGCCGGGGGCGCGCCACAGCGGATCGAGCTTGTGGCCAGTCAGTTGCTGGAAGCGTTCATCGACCCGTTTCATTTCTTCGCAATACTGGGCCGGGGTCCATTGCAGCTTCTTGCCGGCCTGGGCGCCGAACTGCGGGCGCACTTCGATCTTGCCGCCCGGCAGGTCGCGCACCACGTAGACATGGTCAAAGGTATGCGTGCCAAACGCGTTGCCCTCGGCCACCAGGCGCTTCCACAGCGGCGCCCAGGCCGGGTCCAGCGAATAATCGCCGTGGATGGTCTTTTCGTTGGCGAGGAAGAAGGTGGCGTGGATGTGGTGGCGCTGCAGGGTCTGTTCGATCAGTTCGGCCTGGGACTGGCTGCCGGTATCGAAGGTCAGGTAGATCCTGCCCTTGCAGGCGGGGGCGGCAGTAGCTTCAGGCGCCGCCGATTGCGCCACGGCCTGGCCGGCCGCCAGGATGGCGAACAGGCACAGGCCGCGCAGGGAATGCTTGGAGATGGGTGGCATCATCGATAGGCCGTCAGCGGTGAGCGATCCTCAGATATCAGAGTTCAGAATTAAAAGCTCAGATATCAGGGGCGCGGTTGTACAGATAGATACCATGCGGCGAGCGTCCCACCGGGATCACCTTGGTCACCGAGCGGCTGGCCAGGTCGATCACGGCCACCTTCTTGACCCAGCGCAGCGTGGCCCACATGGTCTTGCCATCGGAGGTTACTTCCATGCAGTCGGGGCCGCCCGGTACCTTGATGGTGCCGACGTTTTCCAGGGTGTGCATATCGAGCACGCTGATGGTGTTGGCCACGCGGTTGGAGACATAGACGAAACGCTTGTCGCCCTGGCCGCGGAAGTTGTGCGCGCCAATGCCGGTCTTGATCTTCTTGACCACCTTCTGGGTGCGCCAGTCGACCACGGCCACGTAATCGGCGCCCATGATGCCCACCAGCAGGTACTTGTTGTCGGGGGTCATGATGATGCCGGCCGGCAGCTTGCCCACCGGCATGGTCCACTTGACCTGCTGGGTGGCCAGGTCGATGGCGCTGACCTGGTCGCTGCCCTGCTGGGTGATGAAGGCGGTGGTGCTGTCATTGTCGAAGGCGATGTGGCTGGGCGTTTTGGCCAGCGGGATGCGCTTGGACAGCTTCAGGTCGTGGCCGTCATAACGATAGACGTCGACCCGGTCCAGGCGCAGGCCGGTAGCCACGAACCATTTCTGGTCCGGGGTGAAGCCGATCTGGTAGGGATCGATGATGTCAGGCAGCTTGCGCTGCACGGCCCCGGTCTTGGGATCCAGGAACAGCAACTGGTTGCCGGTGGCGCTGGCCACGATCAGCGACTTGTTGTCGGGGGTGGCCATCAGGTGGTGCGGCTCCTTGCCCACCGAGAAGGTCGAGAGCTCCTTCTCGCCGGTTTCGTCCAGCAGCGACACCGAGGCATCGCCGGAATTGAGCACCACCACCACATTGGCGTGCGCCGAGGCCGCAAGGACGGCCGAGACACAGGCTGCACGCAAGGAAAGGGATAAAAGTTGGCTGAATCGACGCAACATGAAGAACTTTACTCAAAAATGCCTGATCTCATCGTGCACGAGGCACGTCCTCGCGGCTTAACGCTTGTCAGAAGCATCCCGCTGACAACCCCCAGAGGCAATATGAAAAAATTCTAGATTTTTGGTTTACACTGCCAGCCGTTCCGGTCGCACCTCGCCACCGGAAGCCTGGACGCCCGCCCCAGCAGCGCTTCGGCACTGCCGACAAAGGCTGGCGCACAGAATGTTTCCGCGGAGCATCTCGCCTCATCAGCCTGGCTCAGGAACTCGGCAAATCAGCCGACCACCCATCCTCTTACCGAAAGGAAACAGATGTCCATCACTACGACAGCTTCCGGGCTGCAATATGAAGAAATCAACATTGGCGCGGGCGACGAAGCCAAGGCCGGCAGCCACGTCACGGTGCATTACACCGGCTGGCTGCAAAACACCGACGGCACGGCCGGCAGCAAGTTCGACTCCAGCAAGGACCGCAACGATCCGTTCGCCTTCCCGCTGGGTGCCGGCCATGTCATCAAGGGCTGGGACGAAGGCGTACAGGGCATGAAGGTCGGCGGCATCCGCAAGCTGATCATCCCGGCCGGCCTGGGTTATGGCGCCCGTGGCGCCGGCGGCGTGATTCCGCCCAATGCCACCCTGATCTTCGAAGTCGAACTGCTGGCCGTCTGAGCCAGCGGGAGGAGAGACCCATGAGCACCCTGCAAGAACAGTTCGAAGCCGCCGTCGCGCAATCCAAGAGCCTGCCCGAGCGTCCCGACAACATGACCCTGCTGAAGATGTACGGCCTCTACAAGCAAGGCAGCAACGGTGACGTGCAGGGCGAACGCCCCGGCATGACCGACTTCGTGGCGCGCGCCAAGTTCGACGCCTGGGCCGCCTTGAAGGGCAAGCCGCAAGCCGAAGCGCAACAGGAATACATCGACATCTTCAATGAACTGAAGGGTTGATGCAGTCCCCGTGCTGCCGCTTGCGACAGCCAGAGCCGGACCGTGAAACGGGCGCACCTGCCAGGCAGGTGCGCCCGTTTTGCTTGATCGCGGCGACTGCGGATCAGCCCTTGAGCACGTCCGGGTTGAGCAGGTTGGGCGGACGCTGGCCCGACAAGGCGGCAATCAGGTTGTCGGCCGCACAGTTGGCCATGGCCAGGCGCGTGGGGGTGGAAGCGCTGGCGATATGCGGGGTCAGCACCACATTGGACAGCGCCAGGAATTCGGGCTTGAAGGCCGGTTCGTTCTCGAACACATCCACCCCGGCCGCAGCGATGCGGCCTTCGCGCAACGCCGCAATCAGCGCAGCATCATCGACGATGCCACCGCGGGCAATGTTGGTCAGGGTGGCAGTGGACTTCATCAGCGCCAGTTCGGCCGCGGCGATGGTGTGGTGGGTTTCCTTGGAATACGGCAGCACCAGCACCACGTGGTCGGCCTGGCGCAGCAGTTCTTCCTTGCTGACGTAACGGGCGTGGTTGGCGCGCGCTTCGAGCTCCGGTGCCAGGCGTGAACGGTTGTGGTACAGCACCTGCATGTCGAAACCCAGCGAACGGCGCGCAATGGCCTGGCCGATGCGGCCCATGCCGATGATGCCCAGGGTGGCGCCATGGATGTCGGGGCCGACGAAGCTGTCGTAGCTCCATTTCTTCCACTGGCCGGCGCGCAGGAAGTGTTCGGATTCGGTGATGCGGCGGGCGGCTGCCATCATCAGGGCCCAGCCGAAGTCGGCGGTGGTCTCGTTCAAGACATCGGGGGTATTGGTGGCCATCACGCCGGCCTGGGTAGCGGCGGCCACGTCGATGTTGTTGTAACCCACGGCCATGTTGCAGACTGCCTTCAATTGCGGGTTGGCGGCCAGGAGCGCCGCCGTGACCGGCTCGCTGGGGGTGGTGAAGAGGCCCTCCTTGCCCTGCGTCTTGGCCTGCAGTTCATCGGCTGTGTAGATGCGGTCATCCTGATTGGATTCGACCTCGAAATGCTGCTCCAGGCGGGCCAGGACTTCAGGGAAGACAGCGCGGGCGACGAAGATCTTGGGTTTCATAAGGGTCTCGTGTTGTCGTTGGTATGGGGGTGTGTCGGAATGAATGGATCAGAAAAAGAGCAAGCTCATGACGATGAACAGTGGTACCAGGATGCCCGCCGACCAGGCCAGGTAGCCGAAGAAACTGGGCATACGGATGCCGCGTTCCTCGGCAATGGCCTTGACCATCATGTTGGGCGCATTGCCGATATAGCTGTTGGCGCCCATGAAGACGGCACCGGCGGAAATGGCCGCCAGCGTCGAGGCCAGGGGCCCCATCAATTCACGCGCATCCCCGGACGCGGTGTTGAAGAACACCAGGTAGGTCGGCGCATTGTCGAGGAAGGATGACAGCAACCCCGTCATCCAAAAATACATGACATCGTCGGGCCGCCCATCGGGTCCGGTCACGGCCTTGACCACAGCGGCAAAGGCGCCCTGCTCGCCCGCGCGCAGCATGGCGATCACCGGGGCGATGGTGAGGAAGATGGCGGCAAAGAGCTTGCCCACTTCCAGCATCGGTCCCCAGCCGAATTCATTGCCCTGGCGCGCCGAGCTGGGAGTGAGCCATAGCGAGAGCACGATCACCACCAGCAAGGCGCCATCGCGCAGCAGGTTCTGCCATTGCAGCGGCACGCCCATCAGCTCGATGGCCACGCCCGGCTTCCACAACCCGCTCATCAATACCAGGGCGACCACCGCCAGCAGCAGCAGGAAGTTGAGCTTGCCTTCCAGTTGCAGCGAGGAATCAGGCGTGGGATCGAGCGCACGACGCTCCTCGCGGTTGAGGTAGAAGTAGCGGTCCAGCAGGTAGAAGATCGACAGCAGCGCAATGCACAGGAACAGCATCGGTCCCAGCAGGTAACGCGTCGTCCAGAAGAAGTCCACGCCCTTGAGGAAGCCCAGGAACAGCGGGGGATCGCCCAGCGGCGTCAAGGAGCCGCCGGCATTGGCCACCAGGAAGATGAAGAACACCACCACATGCACGGTGTGCTTGCGGTCATCGTTGGCACGGATGAGCGGACGGATCAGCAGCATGGCCGCGCCGGTAGTGCCCATGACGCTGGCCAGCAAGGTACCCAGCGCCAGCAATCCGGTATTGACGGCCGGCGTGCCATGCAGATTGCCGCGCACGCAGATGCCACCGGCCACGGTGAAGAGTGCGCTCAGGAGAATGATGAAAGGCAGGTATTCGGCCACCAGCGCGTGCACGCTGATGGCCAGCGCAGCATGGCTGCCATAGACGCTGGCCAAGGGCAGCAGCAAGGCCAGTCCCCAGGCCGCCGCGATCTTGCCGAAATGGTGATGCCACAAGGCCGGGGCAATCAGCGGCAGCACCGCGATGGACAGCAGCACGCCGGCAAAGGGCAAGGCCCAGGCCAGGGAAAGGCTGGCGCCGTCCAGCTCGGCGGCTTGCGCGACGGCAGGTAGCAGCAGTGCTGCGAGAGTGGATAGGCAAATTGTGAAAGCTCTGATCTGCAAATGAAGGTCCTGATGGCAAATAGAGGAGTTGGCTGTCGCACGACGAACTACATACACATACAGCCAGGAGGAGCCACACTATAACAGCCGCATGACCGCCTCCGAAGTGACCGAAAAAATTCCACGTATAGGTGTCAGTACATCAGCTGCGCAGCTGGCGCCAGACCTCACCCAACGTGACTGCATCGGGCCAGGCCCAGGACAGCAACAGTCCGCTCGCAGTCACCATCAGCAGCACCGCGAGGAAGGGCCGCCAGGTCCGCTGCAGCGCGGTTTCCAGCCAGTGCCGGTCGCTGCGGTAACCGAAGCGCCGATACAATCCCGCAGCCAGTAGAGCATCGAAGATCAGTTCGGAAAAGAGCACGGGCGCCACGCCCAGCAGCGTGACGACGGAATAAAGCGCGGCCGCGATCAGCGAGACCACCGACACGGCAAAGATCAGCAAGCCCAGCGCCTCGCCCAGATCGACGCCATCCAGCATTCCGCTGGCACCACTGCCGGCCTCAGTGCCATCGACCAGATCGAAGTCGACATTGGCGCTGGCGCCGCCGCCATCGAAGCTGCCACCGCCCCCTTGCCAGTGACGCACAGGGCGGGGCAGGGAAAAATTGACGGGGACATCGCTGATGAATTCAGATCCATTCCCGCAGTCGTCACTGCGCCGCCGTTCACCCTGCTCGGGCAGGACACCTGAGGGCGGCCGTCCAGCGCTGCCTGCTGTCACACCGGCCAGGCTGGCGGCACTGGCGGTTCGCCGATCACGTCGGCGCAGCAGCCACAGCCATATCCACAGCAACAACAGGAAGCCTGGATACGCCACCAGGCAGGCCAGGGCATAACGCACACCCATGTTGTGCCAGCCATGCCGCAGCATCAGCGCCGAGGCGAGCAATCCAAGACTGGCGGCCAGCGTGATGAGCAGCAGCATGAACAGGCGCGGGAAGCCGCGATGACGGATCATGCTGCCTAGACGTGCCGTGCGCACATGACGGAACAAGAGCGGCTTCTTCAAGCCCTGCCTTCCCATTGCGATGGCCGCATCGATGGCACCCTCGTCAAGCCTGATCTGGAACACCTGGCGC
>NZ_BADI01000916.1:0-1637 GCF_000333555.1 Herbaspirillum sp. B65
GTACAAGATCACGTCAGTGTGGGCGGTACTATAAACTGGGCTGGCGGTGGTGAAGTCAGTCTTGCCTATACCCATGCCTTCAAGAAAACCATCAATGGTGCGGCATCGATTCCGCCAAGCTTTGGGGAGGCAATGCCAACGTACATCTTGAGGAAGACATTCTCGGCGTTGCCTATACGTGGAAATTCTGATGTTGCCTGCTTCTGAACGTCCAGCTTATCGACTACTGCACATCCGCGTAGCGCAAGTTCAGCAAGCAGGCCAACGCCCAATGGTCATCGCACGGAGTATCCATTCGACAGGTCCATAGGCGAAACGCGTCAGCCACCAGCGACTCATCAATAGCTGCAAGCCGAAGACGGGCAGTACGAAGAAGAATGTCTGCGTGACAGAGACTTTCCCGATCAGGGCAAGACCGTAGCCTTGGAACAAGAAAGAGCAAATCAAGGATTGCAGCAAATAATTAGTTAAGGCCATGCGGCCAGCATTCGCTAAGGCGTTGCGTCCGCGTTCGAGTCGCCCGGAGTCAAACAATTTAAGCAGCGCTCCCAGGAAGCCCATCGTAAGGAAAGGAGCAGTGAGAATACCCAGCGCAAGCATGGCGGTCTCCGCTGCCGAACCAGGCATGAATTGCGTCCCCCAGGCATAGGCAAGTCCGCCTGGAATTCCGACCAGAACTCCCCACAAGATGGCCTTGTTGAGATGGGGAGTATAACGTTCAGGATATTGGAGCAGTTGGTATTTTCCACTCATGAAACCGAGCAAGAACATGGCCAGGGCACACGGACCTTGAAGTGCCAGCAGCATAGGCAGCACTGTCCATAGACCTGACAAGTGTTGTCCAATGATGTCAAGTGGGGTAGCACGCAGAGAATGCATTGCGGCCTCGGCTTGAGCCCGGTACATTTCCGAATCATCTCGGGCCGGCTCGCCCCATTGCACAAAGGCGATCATTAACCATAAGGCTGCGGTAACGCCAATGATGCCGCACGCGAGCTTGAGTTTCGTCGTGTCAGGGCTGTTTCTCAAGGCAAGCAATAGCAGACCTAGCACAGAGTAGGTCACCAGAATATCGCCATGGAACAGCAGCACGGCGTGCAAGATGCCGATGACGAACAGCCCGGTCTGGCGGCGCAGAATCCTTGGCATGTAACTGACTCCAATCCGTTCTGCTGACTGCATTTGTAGCGTCATGCTGTATCCAAACAGATACGAGAAGAGCAAATAAAATTTCAACTCGAAAGCAGTCGATATGATGAGGGCCAGGGCAGCGTCCATGCCTGTCCTCCCATCCGGTGGCAGAAGGCCTGATCCGTAGTAGAGGGAGGAAAACGCCTGAATGTTGACGACGAAGATGCCCAACAGCGCGACTCCGCGAATCGCGTCGATATTGCGTATACGGTTATCCATGCCCGTGTGTTCAGCTATGCACCATCAGTGGTGACATTGATGTTCTTTTTGTGAGGAGGGGTTTGACCTGCTGTCTTACCGGATCATATTGATTCTCGCTAGTGCCGTTGCATGTTCTGGAAAGGCAATAGACATCGTGCTTGAGCAGCATCAGGAGCGCGGAGGATTTCAGCATCAGTTCGAGCAAACTATCCTCCACGAGTGTCAGCAAGTCCAATCTCTGCTGC
>NZ_BADI01000915.1:0-1781 GCF_000333555.1 Herbaspirillum sp. B65
TCTGCGTGCGCATGATGTGTATTGTTCGCGCGCGCTCATTACCTTCGCAAATTGCGCGCGCGCAGCCGGATCGACAAGGGATGTTTCCAGTTCCTGAAAGTGCGCCGTCACTTGGGACGCAAGTTCCTTGCTATTGGCCTGCTCCCGCGCCGCTTGCCCGGAGTCGGAAGTCAGCAACTGGTTGCGCACGGAAATCGCCACATCATCCATCTTCCCGGCAATGGTGTTGATCAGGGCGATCTTCTTGTAGCGGTCATTGACGACCAGATTGATGGCCTCGTTGATATCCCCCAGGCGTATCAAGCCCAGTGTGACGATGGTCGCGATTGCCAGAATGAGCACAGAAAATGCAATAGCCAGACGGGTGGCGATACTGAAGTTATTGAAGCGCATGATTCCTCCCTGAAATGAACCACTTGTGGTCGATTCTTCTGCTGCAAAGGCGTTGGATTGGCACTGTCCGATGGCGAAAGCCAGGCAAAGCTCATGAGGATGAGCTGGCGACCAGGAATGGCACGTTATCTTGCCGCGGTGTGATCGTCATGTCGTTCCTTGGCGCGAAACAGTTGACGTGCGGCCTCAAGCGCTTCTTGCTCTATGTATTTTTTATTCTTGAAGAACATGAGCGTCACAAACATACAGCCAATGAACGCCAATGCTGCAAATATCAGGCAGACGATATACATGACGCATTTCCCCCCGGATTGCGTTTTCGTTCTGAACAGACTAGCTTCGAAAGGAATAAACGAAAGTGAAAATTGATGCCAAGCTGATCTAGGACAAGACGACCCCAGTTACGTATTCATCGTATCTGGCAATCGGGGCGATCGGGTCCAATGAAACGCGAACTGGCATGGTTTCCCTCTGGAATGCTCCCTCAGAAGATACTCATGGATGTTGTAGGTTGACAGTAAATTATATTTATAGCGTAACTTACTTGATTCGCAAGTGGCGGGCAAGTCAAGGGCGGCTACATCCTATCCTTCCACCAAATATCGACATGCGAATTTGTAATTTAACAAGGGATAATCTATGCAATAAATTAGGAAGCCTGTTCTCAACGAAGAGGTTTCTTGATGCAACTCAACATTCGCCAATTTCGCCCATTTCCCCCATTTCCCCAATTACCGCTGTTCTCGCTCTTGATGTTGTTCGGGGGCATCGCTCATGCGACTGACGGCTATTTTCAACATGGCTACGGTGTCAGGTCGCAAGGCGCTGGCGGCGTAGGCATTGCACTGCCTCAGGATGGGCTTGCCGCTGCATCAAATCCTGCCGGTACTGCATTTGTCGGAGATCGCCTGGACGTTGGCCTGACCTGGTTCTCACCCACACGTGGCGCGGAGGTGACGGGTAACCAAGGGCCGGTGAACGGCAGTTTTGATGGTAGTGGCAAAAAGAACTTTTTCCTGCCTGAGATCGGCTGGGTCAAACAGATCAATCCTCAACTGGCTGCGGGCATTGCTGTCTATGGCAATGGCGGCATGAACACGACTTACAGGAGCGGTGTGCCCTTGTTCGGCTCAGGTGAGGCAGGGGTCAATCTTGAACAGTTGTTCATCGCTCCCAATGTGGCCTGGAAAGTCAATGAATCCCATGCGTTCGGGTTGGCCGTGAATTTTGCGTATCAGCGTTTCGAGGCCAAGGGATTGAGCAACTTCGATAATGCCTTGTTCTCTAGCAGCCCTGGAAACGTCACCGACCGTGGCACCGATACCTCCACGGGATGGGGGCTGCATTTGGGTTATATCGGGAAAATCACTCCCGACCTGACCGTTGGC
>NZ_BADI01000914.1:0-1584 GCF_000333555.1 Herbaspirillum sp. B65
GCGCAAAAGGCAGACATCATCANCAGGTACCCCAGCAAAGCCAGAGACAGATCCTTGGTATCCATCAGCCCAGAAGAGGGGAAAGGCAAAGACAGCTTCTGCAATGATGCCGCCCAAAATGACCGGGCCTGCGCCCGACCTGTNNCGAGAGCCAGCCAAAGAACGGNATCAGAAGCATGCATACCGCACACGACACCAGTGCCAAGGTCAACATCTGGTGNCGTGAGAAGCCCAGCGTCTGGGTGCCGTAGGTGAGGCCAAACGATACGATGAGATTGAATGCGGTACCGGTGGACATCGTGGCGACGCCGCCAAGCACGACCTGGCGCCAGTGCTTGCCAAGCACTTCAAGCAAGGGCATCTTTACCTGCTTGGATTCCTGCTGCACCTTTTGGAAAGAAGGGGTCTCCGACGTGTTGAGGCGGATATACATACCGACGGCGACCAGCAGTGCGCTCGCCAGGAACGGAATACGCCATCCCCACGACAACAGGCTCTCGGTCGACATGAATGCATTACAAAGCAGGAATGCCAGGTTCGCAATCAGTGTGCCAGCGGGTACGCCAATCTGCACCCAGGAACCATAAAGTCCCCGCTTTTCGGAGGGGGCATGTTCGACCGCCATCAGGACTGCTCCCCCCCATTCCCCACCAAGCGCCAGTCCCTGGATGACACGCAATGTCAGCAGCAGAATCGGCGCCCAGATACCAACGGCTTCGTAGTCTGGAAGAAGCCCGATGGCAAAAGTTGCCGTCCCCATCATGATGAGCGAAATCAGCAGCATTGATTTTCGTCCAAGACGATCGCCATAGTGACCAAAGATCGCGGCTCCCACGATACGTGCCAGATATGCAGACGCAAAGGTGCCGAAGGCCAACAGGGTACCAATCAACGGATCGAACTTCGGGAAGAATATCTTGTTGAAGACCAGAGCGGAGGCCGTGGCGAAGACGAACAAGTCGTACCACTCGACAGTGGTTCCGATGACGCTTGCCGCAGCGATCTTCCTGAGACTCTTCTGAGAATTGGCGGGCGAGCCTGGCGGGTAGCTGGCGTTCATTTTTTCTGTCCTTTCGATGGGGCCATCGGTCAGTGACGGCGGAATTTGCGTGTCTCTCTATCGCCCTGCGAGGTACCGATCGCAGAACACTGTGCGAGCTAGAACCTGTTCACACTTGATCTGCGAGTGCGATTAAGTGTGAACAGGCCCTAAGCTTCCATCCGGCTTAGCCCAACGCTTGCTTGAACAGACTCCGGATGTCTTTCTCGGTAAGCGGGCGCGGGTTGGTCGGGGTCGAGTGATCGCTCAGCGCGCCCTCAACGACAAAATCTTCGACCTCCTCCGACACCTGCAGCTCACGGAGGCTTTGGGGTATTCCGATGCGAACATTGAGCTTTTCGACTTCCTCGGCCAGATCCGCTGTCGCAGGCAAGCCGAGCGCGACACGCAGACGTGCGTACTTGTCGCCCACGTGGGCTTCATTGAAACGCAACACCGCCGGCAAGATCACCGCATTGACCGTTCCATGGTGGAGCTTCGGATACGTCAACGCACCGAGTGGATGGGAAAGCGCATGGACAGCG
>NZ_BADI01000913.1:0-3519 GCF_000333555.1 Herbaspirillum sp. B65
AAACGCCCGGGAGCTGGAATCCCTCGTAGCTGATAGTCGCCTTGAGACCTTTACCGATTCGTTCAACAGTCTCAGTAATACGCTCGGAAACCACTTTCTTAGCCTCATCGATATCGACACCAGGGAAGACCCCGATGCGCACCCCCATCGAACACGTGCATGGCACCGATGAGTTCCACTCACCACCGGCCATACGCCCGAGGTTGAAGTTGATAGGATGGTCATGTTCATGGAAAGCTGGATGGCGATTCTCTGGCCGATTCCACTCTTGCTCCAGAATCCGCAAGTCCGCCATGATTTCAATGGCCGCATTGATGGGATTGACTCCGCTTGCCATCATCGCTGCATGAGCGGGCCTTCCGGTCAGTTCGATATTCATCCAGAACACGCCGACCTGTGCACACACCAAGCCGTCGCCCAGCGGTTCGGGGATAATCACACCGTCGAATTTGGTAGAACGACCATCGCTGCTCCCCTTCTGGATGGCGAGCGCGGAAGCCAACGCCCCGTTGCCGGTGCACTCTTCTTCCAGGACCCAATTGAATCCCACTCTACCTTTGGGCTGATAACCCAGATGCCGAAGTGCCTTGAGTGCGACAAGCGTGCAGACGATGCCGGCTTTCATATCTCCGCTACCCCTGCCATACATCCATCCGTCCTTTACGACCGGGTTGTAGGGGCCGTCCGTCCACAGTCCCTCCGGGCCCGTTGGCACGACATCCAGATGCCCGTTAAACAGGACGGAGCGAACATCCTCGTCAGGACCGGAAGCTCCCTCAAAGATTGATAGAAGGTTATAGCGCCCGGCATCCGGGTGACATCGTGGGGAGTAAAGCCCATGTTGGCAAAGCGCATCGGTATCCAATGGAATGCGGTTCACAGCCAAGCCCAGCTCCGCCATGATCTCTTCCATCTGGCGCGTTGCCGCCCATTCGTCCCCAGACTGGCTGGGCGCACGAACCAACCGCTGCAACGTATCGAGCATGTAAGGCTGCAGCGCCGCGACAGCGGCGACAATAGCGTCGACCGAAAGCTCTTTTCCGGCTATCGCCGATTCCCACATTTTCATTGAAACATCCTTCCGTTGGCATCTTCGTTTGCTTCAGCAGCCCAGGCCGAAAATTCAGCGTGCCGCCCCAACAACCGGCGGGCATTGTAGAAGTCGGAAGGGCTGACCGAAGGCGACTGCTTGTTCCCCAGGGCCATCTGCCATTGCATGACACAGTCCTCGGCTGCAGAAACGTCGGATGCCGATGGGGTGAACAAGGTATTGACGATTTGAATCTGAGCAGGCGACACCACGCATTTGGACTTGAAACCAACGCGGGATGCCCACGACAAATCGGCAAGTACAGCCGATTCGTTTCGATATGAGTAAGGCAAATCGATAGGCGTAACGCCGGCTGCGATGCACTCCACCAGGAAACGGGAACGTACATGCTGGAGTTCGATGCTGTCTTCTCCCCTGATGGCGCCTAGAGAAGTGCTCAGGTCCTCTCCCGCAAGCAGGCAGCAGCGTATCCGGTCGCTCTCAGCCAGAATGGACGTCAAGGCGACCAGGCCTCGCGCCGATTCAATGGTAGGTACGATTTCGGTACGGCCGGCCTGAAGCTGATAGGCATGCTCCAGCTTGCCTATCTGTTGATTCAGTTCGCGGATATGCTCCGGCGATTCCACATGCGGAAGAAAGACCGCAACAGGCGCGCCATGCATCACGCCTATCAGGTCATCCAGCCCATCCTCGGTGAGCCGGTTCACGCGCACCGCGCCTACAACACGTTGCTGACGGCACTTCCGCATGAAATTTGCGATTGTTACGCGCGCCTCGATACGGTCCTGGTGAGCCGTGAACTCTTCGAGGTCGGCGACCACGGCATCCGCACCACTGAGCAGTGCCCGCTCTTGCTCCTCGCGATCGCTGCCCGAGACAAACAACCAGCTGCGCCGCAATAACGGGGGCCTCACCGGCACTGCCAATCTGTTCTGGTTAGTAGCCACGGCCGACATCCACCAGGTTCACCAGCGGTTCAGCGCGCGCAAGCCGCTGGATATTCTCAGCAATCTGCAGTCCGATGGTTTCGGACTGCGCCACTGACGCCATATGCGGCGTGACGAACAGATTGGGAACTTTCCAGAGCTTGCTACCCGGCGGAAGTGGCTCTTTCTCGAATACGTCCACATGGGCGCCACCTAGCTGCCCACTAGCCAGTGCTTCGCACAGGTCGTCAATCACCAGCTGTTCGCCGCGACCGACATGGATCAGCTTGGCCCCCTTGGGAAGAAGCGAAAAGGTCTTGGCGTTCAAGAGACCTCTGGTTTCGGCGGTCAAGGGAAGCAGGCAGATGAGAATGTCGCAATCTGACAAGAAGTCCTGAAACTGTTCGTTGCCGACGAACACATCTACGCCTTCAACCGTTTGCTCCCCTCTGGACCAGCCACGGATGGGGAAACCGAAACGTTGCAAATCCTTCGCAACACGGCTACCAATCTGGCCTAGCCCCATGATGCCGATTTTGCACTGCTTGGGTTCCAATTGAAGTGGGCGGAACCACACCCCCTTGCGCTGATTAGCCATCGCCAGATCCAGCTGGCGGTAGTAGAAAAGAACCGACCAGGTGACGAATTCACCCATGCCACGCGCATGCGCAGGGTCTACCACACGACACACCGGCAGACTGGGGAGCTCAGGGTCAGCAAGGATGTTATCTACGCCAGCGGCAATAGCGTGGATCAGTTTTAGATTGGGCATCTTGGCCAGTGCACCATGCGGCGGGTTCCAGCACGCAGCCACCTCGGCCTGGTCGGCGCCGGGCTCACCGTACATCAGCACTTCGAGTTCCGGGGCGGCTTGACGAATATAGGGGGCAATCTGCGACATGTCGTAGTCGCTGCTGAGCAGTGCAATCTTTGTCATCTCTACCTCTTCTATTGGAGTACCAGTACATTTGCGGCGGGTTCACCCGCACGGAGCCGGGCCAGGATCGAGGGCTCGGCGCGGTCCGAAGCCAACGCCTCGTCGATGACGCTCGCCGCCAGTCCCACATCCATGAACAGGACGCCATTGTCATCGGCGAGTACCACATCACCGGGCCGGACCAGAACATTGCCGCAATGAACCGGAACGTTAATTTCGGAACCGAAGCCGTCATAGCGCTTAGTGGTCAACGAACTGGTTCCACGTGAAAAGACGGGAAGTCCTTGCTCCTTGAGCTCCTTGATATCGGTAACAACGCCATCGACGATGATGCCTTGGGCACCTGCGCAAGCTGCAGCACAGGCTGTTACCGCGCCAACTGGGGCATGGGTATGATTTCCCATCATGTCGATGACCAGCACATCGCCCTGTTTCAGCAGCGCGAGTGCCTTGTTCACGGCAACGGCATCTGGTTTCACCAGGCGCAGGGTGACTGCTTTGCCTACGATACGGCCGCCGGGGACTTGCGCGTGCAAGCCGAAGTCAGCAAATCCATATGAACGAGGTGGCCAAGAGTCGGGATGCTGACCGCTCCAGGCGGGCGA
>NZ_BADI01000912.1:0-4381 GCF_000333555.1 Herbaspirillum sp. B65
CCAGATGATGGAAGCGCTGGACCAGGGGCGCAGCACCGCTCAAGGAATTCATGCTCAAGCAGACGCGCCAGTCGGACCTGGCACTGTATGTGAAGCTGTCTCACGGCCCCGCCCTGCAAGGCCCGGAGGACGTGCCTTTGCGCCTGCTGGTACCGGCCTTCGTCACCAGCGAACTGAAGACTTCTTTCCAGATCGGCTTTGCCATCTTCATCCCCTTCCTCATCATCGACATGGTGGTGGCCAGTATCCTGATGTCCATGGGCATGATGATGATGTCTCCGGCCATTGTCTCGCTCCCCTTCAAGCTGATGCTCTTCGTGCTGGTGGATGGATGGCAGTTGCTCATCGGCTCCCTGGCCCAGAGTTTCTACTAGTCAAAGGCAAGGACCCGCTATGACTCCCGAAAGCGTCATGACCATGGGCCGCCAGGCCATGGAAGTTACTCTCCTGATCGCCGCTCCCATGTTGATCACAGCCCTGCTCATCGGGCTGGTGGTGAGCATCTTCCAGGCCGCGACCCAGATCAATGAACAGACCCTGGCCTTCATCCCCAAGCTGGTGGGCGTGTTCCTGGCCCTGATCATCGCCGGGCCGTGGATGCTGACCATCATCCTCGACTACATGCGTACCATGTTCAGCGGCATCCCCGCCATGGTCCAGTAAGCCGCACGCGGGGCGTTTCGCCCGGCGGCTTTTCGATTCATGCTCACCTTCTCCAGCCAGCAGCTCTACGCTTGGGTCGCCATGTTCATCTGGCCGACCACCCGCATTCTCGGGCTGCTGTCCATTGCCCCTCCCTTCGGTAGCGCCAGCGTTCCGATGCTGGTGAAGGTCTTGCTGGGCATTGCCATCGGTGCGGTGCTGGCACCGGACGTGCCGGTGCCACCGGCGATCGATCCGATGTCGATGACGGGCTTGTTGATCCTGCTGCAGCAGTTGTTGATCGGCCTGTCCATGGGCTTTGCCATGCGCGTAGTGTTTGCCGCCGTGGAAGCTGCCGGTGAATTGACCAGTTCCACCATGGGCCTGTCGTTTGCCGCCTTCTTCGACCCCCAGACCCAGGGGCGCACGGCGGCCATCAGCCAGGTCTTTTCGCTGCTGGCTACCATGGTCTTCCTGAGTCTGAACGGCCACCTGATGTTGCTGCAGGTGATGGCCGAGAGCTTCCATACCCTGCCCATCACCGGCGTTCCTGTCACCACCGAAGGCTTCCACCAGCTCGGCCTGTGGGGCACCAAGATCTTCAGCATGGGGGTGCAGTTGTCGCTGCCCTTGCTGATCGCCCTGCTCATCACCAACTTCGCCCTGGGTATCCTCACGCGTGCGGCGCCCCAGTTGAACCTGTTCGGAATCGGTTTTTCGATCACCATGCTGGCCGGCTTCGTCCTGATCGCCTTTACCCTGCCTTATATGCTCACGCCCCTGCAACGCTTCCTGGCCGATGGCATAGAAATGGTCCGCCTGCTGGGCAGCGTACCGCCGGTCAATGCCTTGCCCAAGCCTTGAGCAGCAAGCCGCCTTGCGCGCCATGGCGCTGCTGAACAAAAAGGCGAACCCGCGGGTTCGCCTTTTGGTTTCTGCGTCGGGTAGCGCTGCTGCCGCCAGGGCAGCAGTCATCGACCGGATTACTTCAGATAATTGAGCAGGGTCAGGCCGCTGGTGGTGACGAACACCTTTTGTGCTGCCGACAGATAGGTCTGCTTTCAGGTCAGGTCGCTGATGAGCTCACTGGTATCGGAGAGATTACGGCCCAGCAGGTTGTTGATGGTCTGGGTGTAGTTTTCATTGTTGACCAGACCGGCGGCATCGAGGTTATCCAGCTCGTTCTGGCGTGCACCGATGGACGCCTTGACCGTAGAGACGCTGCTGGAAATCGAATCGATCTGGGTATTGAACTGGGCCAGGCTGCGCGACAGAGCTGCCTGGCTGCCTACCACCGGGGTACGCGCGGCATCGGCGGCATCGGATTGCAGCTTGAGCGCGGCCGTGGCCGTGAACTGGGCCTGGTAGGTCGGATCGTCCGGCTTCAAGGCGTCCAGTGCAGCCTGGGCCGTCTTGTAGGCGGCAATCGGGGTCTGGCCGCTGCCTGCGGGATAGACGAAGGCATTGGCTGCAGCAGTGTCGGCATTGTTGGCCGCTTCGGTCACCGGCACCGACAGCACGTTGATCAGGTTGGTCATGGTCTTGAAGATATCCTGACCATTGCCCTGGAAGATGGCCTGGCCGGAAGCGCTGATATCCATCTGACGGGTCGAGTCCACCTGCAGCGTCATGGCGCCCTGGTCACCGTTGTAGACCACGCCACCGGTGCCATCCAGCGTAAAGGGCTGGGTGGAGCTCTTGAAACCGGCGAAGATGTAGTTGCCCTGCCCGTCCTGGGCATTGGCATAGCCCATCACTTCATTGAGGTTGCCCTTGATCTCGGCGGCCATGTTGATGCGCTCGGCATTGGAATACGAGGCATTGCCGGCGGTGATCACGTTGGACTTCAACTTGGTCAGCATGTTGGTCAAGCTGTCCAGGGTCCCCTGCACGGTCGCCAAGGCACTGTTGGCATTCTGGCGATTGGTCTTGTA
The DNA here is from genome assembly GCF_000333555.1 of Herbaspirillum sp. B65. Classification (NCBI taxonomy): domain Bacteria; kingdom Pseudomonadati; phylum Pseudomonadota; class Betaproteobacteria; order Burkholderiales; family Oxalobacteraceae; genus Herbaspirillum; species Herbaspirillum sp. B65. Next base: position 2,577 of record NZ_BADI01000912.1, read on the forward strand.
CTGGTCGTTCAGAGCCGAGGTCTGCACCATGTCCAGGGCGCGCGCGGCAGCCACCGGATCGTCCGAGGGCAGCAACACCTTCTGCTGCGCCGTCACCTGCTGGGTCAGCTTGAGGATCTGGCTCTGCATCGAGGTCATGTCATTGTTGCTCGATTGGTAGAGCATCTGGGTGCTAATACGCATGGTCGTCTTCCTTTAACTGATTAACTACCCAGGCTGAGCAGCGCATTGATCATGTCGCTGGCGGCCTGGATGATCTTGGCGGCCGCCTGGTATTGCTGCTGGTTGCGGATCATGTGGGCCAGTTCTTCATCCTGGTTGACCCCGGAGTCAGACTGCTGCTGGTTCTGGATCGCCGTCAGCCGTGTCTTCTCGGCAGTGTTGGTGACGTTGATCTCATTGGTCTTGTTACCGATGGTGGCCACCAGCTGCGAGTAAGAACCTTGGAAGCTGGTGCCATTGATGGTATTGGCCGTCTGCAGGTTGGCCATGGCCAACATGTTGCGGTTGTCCGAAGTGGCGTTGGTATTGGCGGCGATGGTGAACTGGTCACCATTGGCGGGCTGGCTGGAGATCTGGAACTTGACGCCACTGATCTCGTAGGTGTCGCCTGCGGTATAGGACAAGGTGCTGGCACCACCGGCGATGGCGGTGGTGGTGCCATCCTTGTGCGTGATGGTGCCGCCACCGGCCGGCACCGCCGGCGAGATGTTGAACACCGGGGGCGAGGCCGTGTTGTTGAAGGTCAACGTGGTCGGCTTGGTCAGCGGCGTGGTGGTGGTCAGGTAGGCGGGCGTGACCGAGCCGGCACTGATGGTGGCCGTCCCCTTGTTGGCGGCCACGGGGGCAAAGTTGAACTTGTCCGGTGCCGTGGTGCCGGGCGTGCCGGTCAGTGTGAAGCTCACGCCGCCACTGCTGATGGTCATGCCCGGCGTGTAATTGAAGGCCGCGCCGCCACTGGCAGTGCCGGTGGAGCCATCTGGATTGGTATAGGTGACCGTCGGCACCGGAGCAGCTCCGGTCCAGGCCGCCGACAGCTGCACCTGCGATCCGCTTACCGACGCGGTGAAGGACACCGAGGAGCCCTGCTGGAACTTGGTCGAATCCAGCGCCGTATTGGAAATGATGGCGTTGCCGGTGTTGGTGGCCGGCATACTGGCATTGACGTTGTTGGTGGCATTGGCCGCGGTGGAGATCGGCGCGGCCGAAGCCAGCAACTGGGTATTGTTCAGGGCCAGCGAGAAAGCCGCAGCGCCATTGGCGGTCGGCTGGATCTTGTAGATGTTGCCGCTGGGGATGCTGGGCGCGAACGGACCCGGCGCTGCCGCGCCATTGGAATAGGTCACGCCATCGAGCGTTACCGGGAAGTCGGTGGCCGCCTTGACGGTCTTGGTATTGTCCGACAGGCGCGTGAAGGTGTAGTTGGTGCCGTCGTAGGTCAACGTGTAGTCGCTGGTGGACAGCGAAGACGGATCGGTAATGACGGCCTTCAGGTCAGTCGTGCCGGTATTGGTCGGATAGCCGATCAGGTTGGGCGAACTGATGTTGAACATGTTGGTGCCGGGATTGCCATTCTGGTCCAGGCCCAGTTGCTGCTGCTGGTTGAAGGCCGTACCCATGGCAATGGCGATGCGTCCCAAGGCATTCTGGGTCGGGTCCAGGGTCTCGGTACGATAGCGCAACAAGCCGCCCAGGCTGCCGCCATCATAGAAGAAGCTATCTGGAATGGTCGCCGTGCCGCCCCCCGGCAGCACCTGCCCGACCTGCAGGCGCGACACGTCGGTGGGCGAATTGGTCACCGCCAG
>NZ_BADI01000911.1:0-930 GCF_000333555.1 Herbaspirillum sp. B65
ATGTCGGCATGAAAGGCGCCTTCACCGGTGCCATCGCCCACAAGGCGGGATGGTTCGAAGCGGCCAATGGCGGCACGCTGTTCCTCGATGAAATCGGCGACCTGCCACTGGCGATCCAGGTCAAGCTGTTGCGTGTGCTGCAGGAGCGCGAAGTGGTGCGCCTGGGTTCGCGTCGCAGTATTCCGATTGACGTGCGCATCATCGCCGCCACCAACGTGCGCTTGCAGGATGCGGTGGCAGCCGGGCATTTCCGCCAGGATCTTTACTATCGTCTGCAGGTGGTGCAGTTGACCATTCCGCGGCTGCGCGAACGGCCCGAAGACATCCTGCCGCTGGCCTATCACTTCCTCGATGAATACCGCGTCAAGACCGAGGCGCAGGATCTGACCAAGATTCTGCGCGAGAGTCTCGGCGAAAACACCCTGGTGCCCGCTCCGGCCAAGCCGGTTGCGGCCACCCGCGCGCGTGGCAAGGTGGTCCGCAAGGCCGCTCCTGCGGCGGCCGATACTACCGACAGCGGCAACAGCGGTGGTGGCGGCAGCGGTCCGAATCCGTTCGGCAATCTGAAGTAAGGCAGGCCAGGCGGGAGCTGGCAACGGCTCCTGCAGTTCAAGCAGCCTCAGGCGATGGGGCAATCACCCAATATAGCAGCGGAGCAAACATGGCCAAAAGAGAAAGCATCCAGAAGAAACTGCAGAAAGTGCGTCCCCCGCGCGTGCAGATGACTTATGACGTCGAGATCGGCGACGCCATCGAAAAGAAGGAACTGGCATTCGTCACCGGGGTGGTCGGTGATTTCGGTGGCAACTCCGAAGTGCCGCAGCCGCGGCTGAAGGAACGCAAGTTCATCAACATCGATCCCGACAATTTCGACGAAGTGATGAAAGGTATCGAGCCACGTGCTGTCTATCGCGTGCCCAACGAGCTCTC
>NZ_BADI01000910.1:0-1195 GCF_000333555.1 Herbaspirillum sp. B65
TGGTGAGCCTGGTGCGCACGGTGGAAGCCAGCATGGGGCGCCACTGAGCGAGCGCCAGCAGATCGCCGTGGGCCAGCGCCAGGGTACGGCCGGCCAAGGTGACGACATGCGGATCGTCCAGCAGCGTCAGTCCTGCGGCAGCGGCAAAATCCTGGCCGACCAGGAAATCGCGGTTGCCCGCCATCCAGTACAGTTGCACGCCCTGTACCTGTACAGTCTTGAGGGCGTCAGCAATCAGTTGGTTGTAGGGAGCAGTAAGGTCGTCGTCACCGGCCCAGTACTCGAACACGTCACCTAGCAGGTACAGTTGCTGCGTTTGAACGGCATGGCTTTGCAGGAAGCCTAGGAAAGCCTCGGTAGTGCGGGGCAGGGCGGCCTGCAAATGGAGGTCGGAAACAAAAAGCGCAACCGTCGGTTGCGCTTTCTGCATGAACTGGAAATCAGTCATGGTCGATGAGGGAGGCGGTCAAGGTCGAGCTTAGACCACTTCTGCCTTTTCGATCAGCACGTCTTCCGCAGGCACGTCGGCGAACATGCCGGCGCGGGTGGTCTTCACACCCTTGATCTTGTCGACCACTTCAGTGCCTTCGACGACCTTGCCGAAGACGCAGTAGCCCCAGCCGTCCTGGCCGGGGTAGTCCAGGAAGCTGTTGTTCTTGACGTTGATGAAGAACTGCGCCGAGGCCGAGTGCGGGGCGGCGGTGCGGGCCATGGCCAGGGTGTAGGGCTCGTTCTTCAAGCCATTCTTGGCTTCGTTCTCGATCGGCTCGCGGGTTTCCTTTTGCTTCATGCCGGGTTCGAAGCCGCCGCCCTGGATCATGAAACCGTCGATGACGCGATGGAAGATGGTGCCGTTGTAGTGGCCGGCGTTGACGTAGGCCAGGAAGTTCTCAACGGTCTTGGGAGCCTTCTCTGCATCCAGTTCGATTCGGATGGTGCCGTGGTTGGTGGTGAGCAGAACTGCCATGATGAATCCTTTGCTGGTGGGGGAAATGAAAAAAAATCGGCGGGCGACGTCGGCTCGCCTTGGGTGCGGTACGGGAGGCTTGCCTTACTTGATCACGGTCGCCGATTCGATCACCACCGGGGTGGTCGGCACGTCACCGGCACCGGTACGCACCTGCTTGATCTTGTCGACCACATCTGCGCCAGCGATGACCTTGCCGAATACCGCGTAACCCCAGCCTCCTGCCGG
>NZ_BADI01000909.1:0-6074 GCF_000333555.1 Herbaspirillum sp. B65
GCATCGCCCAGCGAAAGAATGGAGATCAAGCCATTGATGGGAAAATAAATCAAACTGGCACGGGGCGTCGACAGGATTCGACCAGCCTGCAGGTCAATCAAAGTGCATTGCTTTAACAGGTGTGACCGGTCGGTTTGGGATAGTGACGCGATAATATGTTCTGGTCATTTTCCAATTCATCTCTCAGGTAATAGGGCCAAAAAAGTAGGCACGGCGAATGCCGTGATGCCGTTTCAATGAATGGAGTATGACCCTTTTGTATATTTGTCACCGTCCGTTAACGAACATACGAGGCCCTTAATGGCCAGTAAATCAACGGGACGGAAGGGCTAGGAAGCCGTTACGAACTGACGGAAAGAACAACTTGAGAGGACCATCAATCGGAGATTGACATTAGGACGCCAGAGCGCCATCGTACTCAACCGAAATCCTGATAACTTCTTCGCCGAGACCGAAAAAGCGGCCTGTTGTACTGCGCATCTTATCCCTGGTCTCGGCTTCACCAACGATTCCCTGCTGCAAGGACGCATCCACTCCTATCTGGATAGGCAGACCAGTCGCCTGGACGAGGCCAACTTCTAAGAGATCCCGATTGACTCGTCTCTACGCAAGACACACAACAATCAGCGCAATGGTATGCACCGCCAGGCTGTCAACCGGAGCCGCTCGACCTATGAGCTAAGCTGCTGGGCGGCGGCTGCCCATGCTAACCCGGAGCGGTTCGCCGATTGCCATTGGCAATCCAAGCTGTTCTGGAAGAGAAAAACACTGGCTGAGCAGCTCCTCATCTTCAGTGCCTTCCACTTCGGGCTCATACGGATGCAGATTCCAGCCCTCATGCTAACGCGTAATATCGCTGCTGAACAATGTTGACCTGACCTGATACTGGCGCAGTAAGTCGCCTAAGGGCTGGGATTCGGAGTGCGAGAAGCTGCCCCCGGCTGTTCGACACGCCACCAAATATGCCGACTCTTCTGCCCTCCCTCTAAGCGCTTATAAAGACGAGAGCTGGATTACCGCCAAACGTGTCGTGTTGTGCTCACCCACGGCGTGGACGGCACGAAGCTGACGGTGATCTACGTATACCTGCGGCAGCAAGTCACCGTGCGGCCAGCAGCTGGACGTGGCGATCTGCGCGAAGAGCACGCCGTTTCACGTCGAGATAACACTGTTGGCCGCCCCGTCGACGCTATATGATGCGGTGATAATCGTCGACGGAGAGGAGGCATTGATGCCGCTGGCTGCCAATCTGCTGGTTACTGATTTCCTGCGTGATCAGTATCGTATCTGTTGGCCCGTCCTCGGGCTAGGAATCGCCAACATAGTGAGCGAAAAGGTGGAACTCCCCCGAGGTCCAGCTCAACTGTGAAGACGATTTCCGCTTGGCCGCCGTAGACACCGCCCACGTAGATGAGCTACTGGAGCAATTGGCCGAAGCGTTGGCAGAACAGCTTGAATTAGACCACGACGCCTTGGCGTGAGGTCTGCCTTTGGCCCTACTAGTCACTTGCCGTCCAGGTGTTAAGGCCGGCGCAATCAAGAACGGAATGCGCCATGTTGAAGAAACTAAAACGCCTGTGGTTCTCAGAGATGAAGAAGGCCGCAAGCGCGCAACGCAAGCGCATCGAAACGATCTTGAAAGTGTTTCGAACCAATCCATCCGCGACGACCAAAGCCGAGAGGCGATCTGCCACCACCACCCCCTCCGATGCTTCCAAACCAATCGGCGCATGGGTCAGCGGTCATCTCCGTCATGGTTCCGGCCTGACGCAACGTATCCACTATCGGCTATTCCTGCCTTGTAGACCAGAAGCCGCTATGCCGCTGGTCGTGATGCTGCACGGTTGTCAGCAGAACGCTGCTGAGTTCGCACAAGGGACGGACATGAACGTGCATGCGGCGAAAAGGGGGGCGCCGTTCTCTAACCAGAGCAGCCGCTACGCGCTCATCCGCAGCGATGCTGGAAATGGTACGAAAAGACGACTCAAAAAGGGGGCTGGGATGTCGCGACGCTGGCAGCATTGATCGAAGATGTCGTCTCTTCTCATGCCATTGATCGGCAGCGCATCTATGTCTGCGGGATCTCCGCGGGGGCGGCCATGGCGCACATCCTTGCGTTGACGCATCCTTCGCTGGTAGCAGCCGTTGGCCTGCATTCTAGCCCCGTCTTTGGCGCTTGCAACAGCGCGGCCGGTGCATACAGGGTGATGCAGCATGGAAGCGGACATCCAGGGTGATCCATGGATGAACTGCTTGTACGCTTGCCGCGCATGTAGACAATGCCAGCTATTCTGATCGGTGGTGACATTGAAAAGACCGTACGGTCAGTTAACCAGCGCCAATTGGTGGAGCAGTTCGTGAGTCTTAACCGGACATTAGCTCTAACTGCAATGCCGACCAAGGAAAGAAGGTTCGGCCGGGCTTCGAGGAATGCGCCGATGCAGCGCAGGTTCACGATCAACGATCATACCATCGGGCGTAAAGTGATGATCCGTTCGGTAATGATCTTGGCCACGCGTGGAGCGGGGGCGATGACGCGATGTCCCGTAACGCACAAGCACCGGACGCGAGCCGACTGATGCTGAATTTCCTTGAGCGGCATCGCCGGTATTGATTGTGGACGGTATCAACTGCAGCTCTGACATCGATGCTGCTGATGGAGATGTCGCCGCGCCTGCCTGTTTAGGTGACCGGCTCTTTGTGCTGTCTGCTCATTGCCGGTACACAAGCCCATTCGTCTAAAGCAGGAATCCGTTCCCCCCCTATCTCTGAGAAATAAGTGAAGACGGTTTGTGGCAAATCTGCGAACAAATCGACACCGTTCCAATTTAAATTCCTACGCATCTAGAGTCTGTTCGATAACGAACAGAAATCCTTAAGGCTAGAGACCAGAATCAATGTTCATATTTCAAAAGGAGATCTTATGAAATCCGATGCGCAAATTCAGGAGGCCGTATACGAAGAACTGAAGTGGGATCCCTCTGTTATCGCAACCGATATAGGAGTCGAGGTTTCAACTGGCATCGTGACTCTTTTCGGTCATGTTGGGAGCCACTCTGAAAAGGTAGCAGCAGAGCGCGCTGCACAGCGGGTTATAGGTGTTAAGGGTGTCGCCATTGCAATAGCCGTAAAGCTACCTCTTTCCAGTCACCGTGAAGACGCCGATATTGCACGTACGGCGTCTAATGTACTTTCGTGGTCTACTTATGTGCCCTATGACAACCTTCAGGTATTGGTTGAGCACGGTTGGATTACTTTAACTGGAGAGGTTAGATGGGATTTTGAGCGGCGCGGAGCAGTTTCTGCAGTACGGGATCTTATGGGAGTTGTAGGCGTCATTAGTCACATTCGAATCAGGGAAGCGGTATCGGTAGCATCCCTCAAGCATGAAATAGAAGCCACTCTAAAACGACGTGCTCATGATGAAGCAAAAGCTATTTCTGTCGATGTTAGTGGATCGGAGGTAGTGTTAACAGGATCTGTACATAATTTGGCGGAACGAGACCTGGTCACTAATGCAGTTTGGGGAACGCCTGGAGTATGCAATGTTATCGATCGGCTTTCTATAACTTAAAAATCTATGGCCAGATATCGATCCCCAAGAATCGAGATCAAGAAGAATTTTTTGGATTAGTTGCACGCGAGAGAGTTCTCTTGTGAAAATCTTTTACTCCGCACTTATAACTACCTAGTCATTAATAGGCTATCTAGTTGTTATCAATTTTCACTACCCCCGAGTCCTGAGCGAAGGGTATTTTCAATTACAGGCGACATATTAGGATGATCGCTAATCAGAAAAACAAGGAATAGATGCGATGCATTGTTAAATACAAGCTATACCATGAACCCTATGTATCAATTTTGGAGTTCACCAGTGACGTTATTGATGCTGAACAAGTGATTGCGGAATTAACCACATCTCTAAGGCCAGAAGTTATATTTGAGTATCCTGCCCCAAAGAACGCATCAGCAACCGAAGCCGAGCTTTCCTATGAGCGCCTAAAAAATGCGGTGGATTCTATTCATTCTGAGTACGGCGTACAAAGTTGGTCATATCAACTATTCCAGTAATCGATATGCTTGTGCAGCAGAGATCGGAATTATGAGGTCCGTTGGTGCCCTAGAATAAATTTCAACCCGCCAAATTGGCGTCAGCAGCCCCCTAGTTAATCCAGGCTCCAACTTATCGAAGCAGCCGCTGGTAAAAATCAAGCGGCGTTACGGGGTAATCATACTTTCGTTGGCGTGAGGGATATGGTGGACTGAAGATTGACCAAGCCAAGGTCACAGGCTATTTTTCGCCGACAGAGAGTCGCTGCATTTTTTTTGAAACAGGGTATAGATCCCCATTCCACACTGCGGATTTTTCATCGAAGTGCGCCACTAGCTGACCATGACTTGACGCAATGTCACGTATAAATTGTGCAATAGCCTGGCGGCAAATTTGAATCCTAAGATTCTCCTCTGACGGCACGAAGCAAATACGAAATTCACCTATCAAACGTGCGCTGCCGAGGCCGCTCGTCACTTCTAGGCACATATGAGAGCCCGTTTTAAGCAAAACGAAGCCAGCTTCATGATGCGGCGGATAATCAAAGTAAAAACGTAAGTCGACGTCAGATGATTTAGGATCCGGTTTAGCTTTGATCAACATAATTCCCATGATTTCCTCCGACAGGATGTGAAGGCGAACAACGTCTTGAAGGAATGCTTAGAGTTTAGCCCGGATGATCGAAACTAAAATATTTACGAATGATTAGCATTTCATTCGTTCTTGAATTACGCCTCAAAGAGCTTTAAATGTCACGACACAGCTCCACGCTCGAGCAGCGATGTGCATTTTGTCCAATATGCCGCAGCCTATCTGCCCAGTCTGTGCGGTCTCATACAGAGAAAAATAAAATCTAAATTATTAAGAAATTCTATATGTTCGGTAACGAACAGTAAGAGTAATTTTTGTCGGGCGTGTCCGAATTTTTGTGTAAACGGGATTTCGTTTAATTCATAGAGATACGTTCACCGAACTGGATAGTAAACCGAGTCAGTGCAGCTTTCCAATCTCGGATGGGCAGCGTCCACTTTTTACTGATGTTGCGCAGGGCCAGGAAGAAGAGTTTAATCAGCGCCTCATCGCTGGGGAACGAGCCCCGGTTCTTAGTCAGCTTGCGCAAACTCATGTTGACTGACTCGATGGCATTGGTCGTATAGATGACCTTTCGAATCTCTGGTGGGAAGTCGAAGAACGGAATCAGACGGGGCCAGTTGCGCCGCCAGGATTGGCCGATAGGCAGATACTCTGCATCCCATTTCTCTTCGAATTCACCGAGTCGGAGTTCGGCCTCTTCGGCGGTTGCCGACTGGTAAATCAATCGTAGGTCAGCCGCCACCTCCGGACGTCGTTTCCATGAGACGTAATTCAAGCTGTGCCGGACCATGTGGACGATACACAGCTGCACCGTGGTCTTCGGGAACACAGCTTCGATGGCATCCGGGAAGCCCTTCAAGCCATCAACGCAAGCGATGAAGATATCTTGCACGCCCCGATTACGCAGCTCAGTGACAACCTGCAGCCAGAACTTGGCGCCTTCCGTTTGCGCTAGCCACAGTCCCAACACCTCCTTCTCACCGTCCATGGTGATGCCGATGGCCAGGTAGACGGCTTTTACTCGCACCGTTCCTTCACGCACTTTGACATGGATACAGTCCAGATAAACGATGGGATAAATTGGATTCAATGGCCTGGCTTGCCAGGCTTTGACTTCATCGACGACGGCGTCAGTGACCGATGAAATCAGGCTGGGTGACACCTCGGTTCCATACATCTCTTCCAGGTGCGCCTGAATCTCTCTTACCGTCATGCCACGGGCATACAGCGAAATAATCTTGTCGTCGAAGCCGGCCCAGCGCGTCTGATGCTTGGTTACCAGCTTCGGTTCGAAGCTGCCATGACGGTCCCGAGGAACTTCAATTGGCAACTCGCCAAATTCGCCCTTGAGCGTCTTGCGACTCTTGCCGTTTCGGGTATTGCCCGACTCATTGGCTACGCTCCCGTTCTTCTCATGGCCCAGGTGCTC
>NZ_BADI01000908.1:0-8235 GCF_000333555.1 Herbaspirillum sp. B65
ATCGACAGTTCGTCGGCCATTGGATGACGTGCCGCGCGAGCACCAGACCATGCTGGGCTCGACCAATTCGGCGCTGGGCACGGCCATGGCCGGTGAGCGCGTCTGGCAGCGTGACTTGCGGATGCGTCTGCGTATCGGGCCGCTGGCCATGCGCGACTTCGAGCAGTTCCTGCCGGGAGCACGGGCATCGGTTGCACTGGCCCGCATGTTAGGAATGTTCACAGGATCGACCTTGGAATATGAAGTGCAGTTGGTATTGCGCGCCCCGGACGTGCGCGGCATGGCCCTGGACGCCAAGCGCCAAGGCGGTCGCCTGGGATGGGATACCTTCATCTCGACGGAGCCGGAAACCCGGGACCGCGCCGATAGGCCTTCTTCATCGACGATCTGCACCTCATGCCCCGGTACCGCGCGCCCCATGCTGCCTGAGGCGCTGGGATAGAGCTGTGAGGAAGAGGACACCACCAGGTTGCACTCGGTCTGGCCGTAGAACTCGTTGATGGTCACGCCCAGCGCCTCGCGGCCCCAGGCGATCAAGTCGTCACCCAGCGTCTCTCCACCACTGGCCACGCTGCGCAGCGAGAAGGGCCACTGCGAGCGCGGATCGGGGGTGCCGCGCAGCATCTTCAAGGCGGTCGGCGGAAAGAACACATTGCGGATCTGATGCCGCGCCAGCAGACCGAAGACCGCCTCGGCATCGAACTTCTCCAGCCGCCGCGCCAGCACCGCCACGCCGAACTGAACAGCGATCGGCTCAAAAATCTTGTTCCAGTGCCATACCGACATCAGCTCCAGCGCCTGCCCCACAACACGCCCACGCCACTTCAGCGGAATGCGGGCCAATTCACCGGCAAACTGGTGCGACTCGACGAAGGCCCGATGGCGACGCCGTGTCTTCGCATCAACTGTTCTAGACTGCATTGAGCGCTCTTTCATATGTCGTAATGGCACGCAGCACGGCATGGCGCATGGCCAGGCGCTCAGCTTCGGTAAAGGAGTGAATGGGGCATTCCCAGCGATCTGCCGAGAGTCCGGCCAGGGCCAGGATGTGCCGCCGCACCGGCTTGGCCATGGCCGCCCAGGAATAAGCAATCCCCGTTTGCAGATTGGGCCGCCTGCGATTGCGCAGCAGCGACATGGACTTAGTTAGCTCGGCCTTGGCAGCTTCATTGCCAGGAGGCGTCGGTACCCATGCAGCGCGCTCACGCAGCAGGTCCGATGCTGGACGGAATGACGCATGGTCCTTAATTCGTGCACCGCGCATCATTACCCTTTCACCAACCCGAGGGCCGCCAGAAGAGCCGGCGCAAGCAGCAACAGCACAGCGATGCCATGGGCGATCACAGTACGCATTACCACGCTCCCATCAGGCCGCCGAGGCGCTGCAAACGCTGGCCAAGGCGCTGTGCAATGGCAGATTTGCCCTGCCAGATCACATTCCACTGCAGTTCGTCTTGCAGTACCGCCTTGCGCAGCAGCATGCGCTGGGCGCATTGAAATTCTTTGATGTCGTCGCCCATGCGAAGCCGCAGCGAGGCGAGCGCAAGCGTTGTCTGTTGCTGATCGAGAGCCATGTGAGGTTTCTTTAGGGTGAGCGAATCCCGCGTGCGCCAAACGGCGCACGACAGGTTCTAGTAAATTTTGGGGTTCAGCGACCGGCTAGGCGGTCAGCAGCAAGTCAGGCAGTACCTGTTCCTTGGGGTGCAAGGTACGCACGGGGCGAGATGGGAAGGCTCACCTCGGGATTGGGCATGGCCGACAGGGAAACGGTACGAGAAATCTCCAGCGTGGCGACGAAGGTATGGCCGCAATCGACGTTCTGGCATCGATAGGTGATTTCCTTCATCAGCGTAGACATGGTCCGGCTTTTGGCTGCACGTACTGGGCTTTGGCAATGAGGGCACGGCAGGCTGATTACACGCATGTTGTTTTCTTTCCCTTGATGGCATAGAGTGCACGCCCCTTGCCAGTAACACGTTTGATACCTTCTCGAACAGATTGCGCTAAAGCGAACTCAGCAGCTTGTTCAATCGTGTCGAAACCTTCTCGCATCATGATCACTTCGAGGGCTTCGACTAAAGCAGGATGGGTGAACGGCAGTTCGATATCAGGCATTGCGAGGCACTGAAAAGTGGCTCGTGAGCGCCTTGGTTTGCACGTTCTGCTCGGCTAAGATCGGCATCGAATAGGATTGCGCCAGGGCGATGGCCTGATGCATCAGCAGATCATGGGCCAAGGTGGCCAGGTTTTCGCCCTGGTACTGCGCCAAGGCTTTCATGATGTCGTAGTTGTCGTCGTTGACGCGCACTACGATGCGGCGATGACGGATTTTGCGGGGATCGTCGTACATGGCGGTCTCCGATGCTCAAGCCCGTCCGGCTTTGACGTCGTTGTCGTAGGCGGCCATGCCGCGCAAGATCAGCAGGCGTACGAATGAAGAGCGCGTGCGCAAATCCTGGCGGGCCAGCTCAGCCAGTCGTTGTTCTTCATCAGCTTCAAGGCGGAAGGTAACTGCCACCGAAGTATCGGTGTGGGGGCGGGATACGTGCTTGGAGAAAGTAGGCATATGGGATAATCGTTGTACACGTCACTTAGCAATGACGTAAATATAGTGGGCGAACGCCTACATGTCAAACATATTTGTGGTCGTATGGAAGATTTCAAAACCCGGCTTAAAGGCGAGCGGAAGCGTTTGGGGCTAAACCAAGACAAGTTTGCACAGCTTGGCGGCGTCACTCGAGATACTCAACTCAACTATGAGAACGGCTCAAGAAAACCTGATTCCGATTACCTGCAGCGGTTATCCGACGCAGGAATTGACGTGCTTTTTCTGTTTACTGGAAAGTTGTCCGTTGGATCACTTTCGGACGATGAGGAAGAGCTTTTAGACGGCTATCGAAAACTTGATCTTCGCGCCAAGGCGCGCGTTCTTGGCGTGGTCGAAGGAGCGAGCGATACAGACAAACCTGCGTCCGCTCCCAAAGGTCGAGCGAACATCACCATTCACGGCGGCGTCGGGCAACAAATTCACGGGGAGACCTTTAAAAAGGTCGTGGGCCCTCAGATAGTTAAAGTCCCATCTAAGAAAAAGTCATGAAATGGAGCGGTGCCTCTTCAATGTGATAGATGGCTGCGTTGAGGGTTATTTTTACGAAGTAGGGTGGTAATGGTAGGGAAAATTAATATTCGCGGAAACGTTTCCCAGCTCATCAATGGGAATGTGCATAGTATCAGTGGCCCAACGACCATTGGTACTCGGAATTCGAGTGAAGTAATAGACGCGGAAGATCCTCCACGGATCACTGAATTCCAGCGGAAAAGAATCAACGTATTAGTGAAAGAATGGTCTGCCATTTCCGGTGAAAAGGAAGTCGAAATTTATAAGGTCTTTATGAAAGACTTTGGAATTCGATATTTCCGCGAGCTCCCGATTGAGCATTATTCGACCGTGAAAGAAACGCTAGAGGAATGGATTTCGGCTGGTGCTGCCAAAGCAGGTCCGGTTGCGGTACCAGAGTTGGTGAAAGCACACAGTGAAAGAGTGCAACATCAACTTGGATGTCCGGCTTGCATTGAAAAGGACGCATCTTTCGGACGTGCTCAAAGGGCTATATTTGCACTGGCGGCCTTGGCGTTTTTGCTCTCGCTATTATGCGGATGGCTGCTCTATAAGATGCCTGTTTCTTGAGTTGCGTCCAAGTTGACTCCTATTTGAAGTAAATGAATTCCTCAATCATCCTGGTCTAGCCTAGGGGGCGGGTAATCCAGGAGAGGGCCAGTTCTGCGAGGAAACCAACACATCGGATAGTTTTGGCTTAAGAGACCGCCGAAAAGTCATACGTCAATCTGCTCATACAACTATGCAGAACAAACTCATAGCGATGTTTTTTCTATGTTAGGTACCGAACAGTTCGGTACAAGCCAAATCGTTACCTTAATCTACTGAACATCTGTTCAATCAATTCCCTTCTAGTCAAAGTCGGCAAGAGCTTGTCCGGAAGTCTCGAATCCAGTCCCGTCTGTCTTCATCTGTTCGACAAGGAGTTCATATGCTCACTTACGAAACTGCTGGTAGCGATGGTAGCTTCTGCTACCGATTGGAGTACTCGCAGTGTGATGCTGGCTGGTTTCTCGAGTCCATGCTGGTGAAACGAGGCGGTGAATCGATACTGTTGAAGCGCGGGCCAAAGACTGTTTATCGTACAGAGGCGCTAGCCATTGCCTACGGAATCAATAGTTGCGAGGCCATTGTTAGCAGTTTCACGCTTGGAGCTTTGAGTTGGAGCGAATACAGGAATTCTCACGGGCAGTTACCTTGATTGGGCCGCTCATTCCTTGCCATCCAGGTTTCTTTTCCCCATTTTTTTACGAATTATTCCGGCCGGTTTCCAGATGAGAATCACCCAAGAATCAATTCGATTTTCTCCTTTCGAAAACGAAAAGTTGTGTCCAAAGGCATCATCCAGCTCCGCATTTCTTGCAGCGTTGAGTAGAGCTTTTCTTTGGACACCTATGTGCTCGCTTGCGGTATGGCTATCGGTAGAATAGGCGGGCCATTGGGCTATCCATAGAATGCCACGTTCAAAAGAAGGGGCCCTCTTGTCGTCGCCCCTTTAATCTCATCTACGATTTCTTGCCATCCGTTTTGTGAGATGTCGAGTGCCCTTGCTTCTTCGTCATGGTCGAATATTGGCCGCCTGCGACCGGGTCGCCGTCGTTATCGCGGCTGGACTTGACGGTCTTGCCGCTACTCTCTCCCGCGACCGCCAATTTTTGGTAAGTGCTAGTGTCTTTGCTGCGTTGATTTTTGCTAGACATGTCATTTCTCCTTGAGTGTCGGTTGGCAATTCGTCTGCGCTTCCAATATCGCTACGCCGACGATGAGACATGCTGTTCCTATTAAAATTCAGCGGATGTAGGTGCAAGGCTTATGTCGCTGTAGTCATACTGGCTATGCGCAAATTCATTTACGCCATTGGTTTGTAAGGGATATGGAACTGCATCCTCTATGGTTGTCAGCGCACATACCAAAAGCTTTTTATGGATTATCGTGAATGTTAAATCGCGGCGGGATAACGACCGTAGAAACGCTCGTCGCGCTTCAGAGGAGTTCGCTGTCTTTATGCCCCCTGGTCACAGCGGCACTTTTGTCGTCTATCGATAAAGCGTGGCAGCCCATACGTTAGCTCGCATATATGAGCTCAAAGAATGAAAAAGATGCTCGTGGAAAAAATATAAAAATTCTTTCTTAATGTTCGGTGGCGAACAGATTAAGAATGTCCGAGCAGGCGATGCTTCGTCTTGCAGTAAGCGTGAATGGCATATGGCTTGCAACGGCGTCAGCACTGTTCATTCAAATAAGCGCGTCGTTCCTGGATATTCCCAAGGCTCCAAGAAGAATCAAATCGTAGCAGTTCGCTTTCCACTATCTTTGCCACATTCAACCTAGAGGTCACTCAATGAAAAATGTCATTTCAGGGGTATTCCTATCCGCTTCCTTGATGCTGTCCAGCGCCGCTGTCCATGCATCGACCGACATCAACAACACTTCCACGATCACTTTCAACGGGCCCAGCTCATCGATTGGTGCCTCATATGGAGACGGCACCAGCGGCAAGACTTTCACCGAGAATTTCACTTTCGCACAGGGTACCGTCTTCAACGTTTCGTCCGCGGTGATCTCGATCGCACTGGACTCCATGTCGGGGCTCAACATCAGCAGCTTCACTCTGAGCGGAAACGGCGTGACCGCGACTGGGCATCTGACTTCCAGCACAGGCTTGCAGACATGGACCTTGCATGCCTCCAATCTTACCTCCGGGCTGTACACCCTATCAGCAATCGGCAAGGTCACGGGTACTAGTGGCGGAAGCTTCGGAGGCAACATCAGCGTGGCCGCGGTTCCGGAGAATTCCACTGTGGCAATGATGCTGGCTGGGCTTGGCATGGTCGGCTTCGCTGCCTTGCGCCATCGTCGCAAATCGAAGATGCATGGGGCAAATTCGACCGGCCTTGTGCCGGTATAAAAGGCAAAGCGGAAGAACTTTGAAACTGCCCATGCGGGCAGTTTTTTTATGCTGAACGCTTCCATGTGTCCGGTATCGAACATCTGTGAATCCCAAGTCTATCGTTATTTTCCGATCGGCACTCAATCTCCCTTGCCCCAATTGGATTGCAGCATGTCTAATTCAAATCTTCCATTAAAGAATCATCTTCTGGCTGCGTTGGCACCGGACGTGCAGCATCGTCTGCTTCCCCAGCTGGAATGGATTTCTCTTCCCTTGGGGATGGTGCTCTACGAATCGGGCGATACGTTGCAGCATGTCTATTTCCCGACCGACTCCATCGTGTCCCTGCTGTATGTCATGGAAGACGGTGCGTCGGCAGAAATTTCCGTAGTTGGCAACGACGGTTTTATTGGCATCCCCATTTTGATGGGAGGAGAAAGTACTCCCAGCAGAGCGATCGTGCAGAGTGGCGGTAGCGCTTATCGTCTTTCTGCCAGCCGCTTCAAGGAAGAATTCCATCGCGATACTGGTACGCTTCATCTGATGTTGCGTTACAGCCAGGCGCTGCTGACGCAGATGGCGCAGACCGCCGTCTGCAATCGCCACCATTCCATCGACCAGCAGTTGTGCCGGTGGTTATTGTTATCTTTGGACCGACTGTCGGGCAACCAGGTGACCATGACGCAAGAGCTTATCGCCAACATGCTTGGAGTGCGGCGCGAGGGCGTCACCGAGGCAGCTGGCAAGCTGCAACGGCAGGGTGTAATCGAGTACAGCAGGGGGCGGCTGACAGTGCTGAACAGACCCAGACTGGAAGAGCTGTGCTGCGAATGCTACGCGGTGGTCAGAAAGGAAACCCAACGCTTGTTACCGCCTACCCGCTTCGAAAGTTGATGAGGCTAACACTTCGATCTAGCGCCTGCGCGCGTAGCTTGTCGAATGGCTGGAACTCGGCAGCTTGGTCAAGCAGCTTTGGTTACGTAGCGCACCGACCGTACGCGAGGTCATGGGTACGATCGGATTTAAGAGGAATATCAAATTTGTCGGCGCGCCCATGGCCGGTAGATGGCGCTCATCTTGAGCACGGAGGCGATTGCAGGAGTTCAGGCATGCACACCAGCCGCATCAAGTTCTTCAAGGGATTTCAGATCGAGGTCACGGTAACTCGTTACGCAGAGGATTGTTGCGTATTTACTAATATACGGCGATTTGCCAGGATTTCAGCGACTGGGGGCGATGTCATTTTTGCGCAATGGGTTGACCTGCGGGCACGCTCCTCCGCAATGGCCTTTCAGTACGCGTTCGTACGCGCACACTCCGAAATAGAGAAGCGCGGAGTGCACGGCGAGCTTACAGGCACTTAGACGTCAGATGACCTCCCCAAAGTCGAGAAGTATCGTCGATCTAGGTTCCGCTAAGTTGGGTAACGAACAGAGAACCGACCGTTAAGGCAATAGAATGGGGGGTAATGGCATAGTACTTCCTTGAAGCCGGCCGGCTCTGGATCGGGAGGCAGTTATGAATACAAGCGCACTAATCGGTGGCGGTATCAGCAGCGATTTCGACGGCAACTTGATGGAGTAACTTGAACTACGTAACGTCAAGATTTCAGCCATGTAGAAGAACGATCTGGCGGTTGCAATCGGCGACCAGCACGGGGATCTTTATGGATTCATCGGAGCGGATTCGAAGTCGGATCTGGCCATCTTGCTCAAATCCTGTCACCGCTTGAGTGCTGACACGCGTTTATGCCTGGGCGGAAAGTTCCAGAGAGTCTTGTCACCGTCGGTTAGCACGCCAGTGCACGGCGGACGCAGCGTAAGCTTGCTATAGCGTCTTTGTATAGAGCTTAGTTTCGTCGATGTAGCAAGAACACGCCTGCTTTTCAAGGTGCTTTCGGTTGAGAATGGTCACGTGGCCGCGGCTGTATTCGATAATACCGTTGCTCCGCAATTGGGTGGCCGCTGCAGTGATACCAACACGTCGCACTCCCAACAACGATGCCAGTGTTTCCTGGGTGATTGAAAATTCTTGGGCATTGGAGCGATCCTGACTCATTAGTAGCCACTTTGCGAGGCGCTCGGAGAGGGTATGGGAATTTGATGCAGCGGCATGTGCTATAGAGTTGCTCGATGACGATGTTGATGTATCGATTCAGCACCAGTTGTAGTCCCTTATTTTGGTTCAATTCAGTGCGGAAAGCTGCGGTGGAAATACTCCATGCTCG
>NZ_BADI01000907.1:0-2274 GCF_000333555.1 Herbaspirillum sp. B65
AGGAGCTGTCGTTGTGTGCATACACCGACAGCAATTGCGGCGTGTGCTTGATGATGACCATGTTGCCGTAGCCACGGATGCCGTGACCGGCATAGGTGACCTTGCCGGCCGCCGCCGCCACCACCGATTGCCCCTGGCTGCCGCTGATGTCGATGCCCTTCTTGTAGCTGTCGGCGCTGGGCGCGGACTTGCCCTGGGTCGGCCACATCCAGTCCAGCTTGGCGTCGGCCGGAGCCGGGGCGTCGTCATCGTCATCCTGCGGCTTGGCGGCTGGCTTGGTCGCGGGTCGGGTCGTGCTCTTGCGCGGCGTGCCTGACGCCGAAGACGCGGCCGGGCGCGGGCTCTGTCCGGCGCCGGTGCGGGCCACCACGCCTACCGGCGGGCGCACCAGACCAGCACTTCCAGCTTGGCCGTCTGCGCCCGCTCCTTGAGTTCGCCCACCAGCGCATCGTGCTGGACCGGCTTGCCCTCGAAGAACATCTCGCCTTCCTTGTTGACCACGATGGTCAGCGACTTGCTGGGCAGCGTGGCGGCGCTGGCGGCTTGCGGCACGTTGATCTTCAGTCCGCTGACATCGATCATCTTCAACATGGTCACCATGAAGAAAATCAGCAGGAACATCATGATGTCGATCATCGGGATGATCTCGATATGCGGCTCATCCGATTGCAGGTAACGGGTGCGGCTCATGACGCGGCTCCAGCGTAGGCCACATCGGCCACGCGCTTGATGACGCTCTTGCCCTGCCCCGCGCCCTGGACGTCGGCGGCGTGACGCACGCTGATCGATTCTTCATGCAGGCAATGTTGCTTGATGAAGACCAGCTTGATCAGATCCAGCTCCAGCAAGGCCAGGCGCACGCGCTTGGCGAAATAGCTGTTGGCCGCCACCCCGGCAATGGCTACCAGCAGGCCACAACCGGTGGCCAGCAGCGAGTGGCCGATGCCGTTGGTGACCGCGCCGCTGCTGCTGCCGGCAGTGCCCAGCACGTTGAAGGATTCGGTGATGCCGATGATGGTGCCCAGCAGACCGATCAGCGGGCCCAGCGTGATGGCCGCGCCCAGCAACCACAGCGAGCGATCCAGTTCGGGCATGGTGCGCACGATGCTCTCATCGATGTAACGCTCCATGGCCTCGCCCGAGGCCAGCGCCCGGGATTCGACCGAAGCCTGCAGGGTCGGGCCGAAGATGGTGCTGCGATAGCGCTGGGCGATGTCCTGCAGCGCGGCAGTATTCTGGTGATCGGCTTGCGTGAGCGCCTCGTCGATGCGCTTGCCCGAAGGCAGGCAGCGCGCGAAGAAGATGAAGCGCTCGACCGAGACGGCCAGCACCACCAATAGCAGCAGGGCCAGGATGGGAATGATGCCCATCGATTGGCGGCTCAATTCCAGGAGTTGTTCAAGATTGGACATGGCATTTCCTTACAGGGGGAGGTACAAGGGGAAGTCAAATGAAACCAGTTGCATCACAGGTTCTTGGGGCTGTAGTTCACGCCGACCCAGATCATCCGGCCCATGGAGAAGGTGTCCTTGAGCAGATCCTTGTTGGGACCGGTGACGCTGGTGACCGGCGAATTGGTCAGGTTGGCCACCTCGGCGAAGGCGCGCCAGCCATTGCCCAGGTCGTAGCGGGCCTGCAGGTCGATCTGCTTGCGCGCCTGCCAGTAGACGTCCTGGCTGGGCAGGCTGGCGTCCACCAGGCGCAAGCTGCGGCCGGTCCAGTTGTAGGCGGCCGAGAGATCGAGCTTCTGGTAGTTGTAGAACACGGTCAGGTTGCGGATCTGGTCGGGCTGGTTGACCAGGTTGTTGATGGTGCGAGTACTGCCGTTGCTGGTGGCGGCGTTGAGGCGGCCATTGAGGAAGCTGATATTGGCCGAGAAGCCCAGACCCTGCAGCAGCGGGCTGATCCAGCCCAGCGAGTTCTGCACGTAGCTCAGTTCCACGCCATTGATCTTGGAGCTGGAGGCGTTGACCGGCTGGGTGATCGAAGCAGCCCGGGTGGCACCGTTGTAGAACAGGCTGCCCTGGCTGGAGAGGGTGTAGATCTCGTTCTTGATCTTCTTGTTGAACAGCGCCAGCGAAACCAGGTTGGAATTGGGCAGGTACCACTCGGCCGAGACATCGAGGTTGTTCGATTCACGCGGCTTGATGTCCGGGTTGCCCTGGGTCACCGACACCGAGCCGTCGGTATTCTGGCTGATGGTGGTGTTGGGCGCATAGGCGTCGAAGTTGGGGCGGCCGATGGTCTGCCTGGCGGCGAACTTCAATTTCAGCG
>NZ_BADI01000906.1:0-392 GCF_000333555.1 Herbaspirillum sp. B65
CTGCACGATCGCCGCCGATGTCGTGGGCGGCTCGACTGGCAACACATCCAGCGCCGCGCCCTTGAGCTGACCGTTTTCCAGCGCGGCCAGCAGGTCGTCGATCTGGATGAGCCCGCCGCGTGCGGAATTGACCAGGTAGCTTTGCGGCGGCAGCAGCGCCAGCAGCGAGGCATCGATCATGTTGCGCGTCTCATCGAGCAGGCCCGCCGCATGGGCTATGCCAATGTCTTCGAAGCGATCCGCGCCGGCATCCCCTGGCGCCCGGTGCTGGCCGATGGTAGTGGCCTGCAGCGGCGTCCCCATGCCCTGGCGCGCGGCAGCCAGAGCGCCATCGTGGTCGGCTACTGGGGCGAAACCCAGGCCAACGGCGTTGATGAAATCTGCTGTGACCG
>NZ_BADI01000905.1:0-1045 GCF_000333555.1 Herbaspirillum sp. B65
CAGGTGTATGCCTACATCGCCCTGCGATGTTGAAGGCGCCCATCATCAGCCTGGTCTTCATCAAGATGGTGGAGTCGCTGCGCTCCTTCGACCTGATCTATGTGATGACCAAGGGCGGGCCCGGCGTCGCCACCGAGACGCTGGACATGTATGCCTATGCGCAAGGCATCGGGCTGTCGGGCAAGGTCTCGTATGCCTCCACCATGGCGGTGCTGATGATGGCGGCCACCACGCTGATCTTTACCCTGATCTGGAAACGGGTGAGCCAATGGGAAGACTGATCGCACGCGGCGCCGTCTGGGGCGTGGGCCTGTTGCTGGTGCTGGTGGCTGTGTTCCCGCTGCTGTGGGCACTGCTCAATTCGCTCAAGACGCTGCTCGATATCGTCACGCCGACCCCGCGTTTTATCTTCACGCCGACACTGGAAAACTATCGCCAGGTCATCGGCAGCCCGGAAGTCCTGGTGGGGCTGACCAACAGCGCCGTCATCGTCGGCAGTGCCGTGCTGCTGGGCACGCTCATGGGCGTGCCGGCGGCCTACGTGATTGCCCGCTATCACGTGCCGGGCAAGCGCGACATCCAGTTCTTCCTGCTCTCGCTGCGCTTCTTGCCACCGGTGGCAGTAGCCATTCCCTTGATTGCGATCTGGGTCGACCTGGGGCTGTATGACACCCGTTTCTCGATGATCGTGACCTACCTGCTGACCACGCTATCCACCATCACCTGGCTCTCGATCCCGGTATTCCAGCGGATGCCGCGCGAGATCGAGGAAGCGGCCACGCTGGATGGTTACGGCCCTTACGCGGTGTTCTGCAAGATCGCCCTGCCCAACTGCGCCGGCACCCTGCTGGGCGGGATCATCTTCAGCTTCGTGCTGGTGTGGAATGAACTGATGATCGCACTGGCCCTGACCTCCTCCAACAGCGCCACCCTGCCGGTGGTGGCCTCGGCCTTTACCTCGCTGGGGCAGGAAGTGCCGTGGGGCGTCATCAATGCCTCGACCGTGCTGCTGGCCTTGCCGCCCCTATCTTCGTGGCGGTAGCCG
>NZ_BADI01000904.1:0-10603 GCF_000333555.1 Herbaspirillum sp. B65
GCACCGCTGGCCAGCAGAACCTGGACCCGGGAAAAGACCCGTTCCTATGAACTGGGCGGCAAGTGGGACGTGGCCGAGGGCGTGGCGCTGACCGCCGCCGGCTTCCAGATCACCAAGGAAAATGCACGCAGCCAGGTCGGCACCGGCGTCTACGCGCTGGCCGGTACGGTGCGCGTCAATGGCGCACGCGCTGGCGCGACGGGCCGCATCACCCGCGATTGGCAGGTGGCCGCCAACTACACCTACCTGGATGCCAAGGTGGTGGGCGGCGCGGTAGCCGACACCTCGGTGGGCAAGGTACCCATCAATACCCCCAAGCACACCTTCACGCTCTGGAGCACCTACGACCTGGCGCCGCACTGGCAGGTCGGCGGCGGCGTCAACTACATGTCGCAGCGCTATGCCAACGCCACCAACACCGTGCAGGTCGGCGGCTACACCCGTTACGACGCCATGCTGGCCTATACCACCAAGGCCTACGACATCCGCCTGAACCTGTACAACCTGACCAACAAGATGTATTACGATGCCCTGATCCAATCCGATGGCGGTCGTTCGGTCCCCGGCTCGGGCCGCACCGCGCTGCTGTCGCTGACCTATCGTATGTAATCAGCCACGCCAGAAGGAAACGTGCCCATGCTCATCACCATCCCCCAACTACTCGACCCGCAAGCCTTGCAGGCAGTATGCAAGCTGCTCAATGAGGCCGGCGAGGCCTGGGTGGATGGGCGCGTGACGGCCGGCTACCAGGGGGCGCCGGTCAAGTTCAACCAGCAGATCGATGAACGCTCGGAACTGGCCCAGCGCTGCCAGCACATCATCGTCAGCGCGCTGGAACGGCATCCGCGCTTCATCAGCGCGGCCCTGCCCAATCTCATCTATCCGCCCATGTTCAACCGCTATGGCCAGGGCATGAACTTTGGCGCGCATGTGGATGGCAGCGTGCGCATCCATCCGCACAATGGCCGCAAGCTGCGCACCGATGTCTCGGCCACGCTGTTTCTGGCCGATCCGGCCGACTATGACGGCGGCGAACTACAGATCGAAGACACCTATGGAATGCACAGCGTCAAGCTGGCTGCCGGCGACATGGTGCTCTACCCCGCCACCAGCCTGCATACCGTGACCCCGGTCACGCGCGGAGTGCGCATGGGATGTTTCTTCTGGGTGCAGAGCCTGGTGCGCGACGATGCCCAGCGCCAGTTGCTGTTCGAGATGGACAACGCCATCCAGCGCCTGAACCAGACCGAAGCCGACGCCCTGGCGCGGCGCACGCTGGTGGGGTGCTATCACAACCTGCTGCGGCAATGGAGCGATACCTGATCGCCCCTCCCCGCAAATGATTTATATCGTTTAGTCAAATTAACGCGAGCCCATCAGAAGGCCTGCGGACGCCACTTCAACAGACGTCGCTCCAGCGCGTGCAACAACCAGTCCGCCGCCAGCGCCACCACCGCCAGCACGATCATGGCGGCAAACACGCCGCTGGCATTGAAGGCGCCCTGGGCGGTCGAGATCAGCAGGCCGATGCCCTGCTTGGACCCCAGGAATTCACCCACCACCGCGCCCACCAGCGCAAAGCCGAAACTCACGTGCAGGCTGGCCAGGATCCACGACAGCGCCGAGGGGATCACCACGGCCATGGTCACCTGGCGGCGCGAGGCGCCCAGGATCTGAGCATTGGCGATCATGTAGCGGTCAGCCTCGCGCACGCCCTGGAAGGCATTGGCGAACACCACGAAGAACACCATCACCACCGCCAGCGCCACCTTGGAGGCCATGCCCAGGCCAAAGGCGATGACGAAGATGGAGCCCAGCACCACCCGCGGAATCGAATTGGCGATCTGGATATAGAGACTGAAGACATCCGAGAGCAACTTGTTGCGCCCCAGGACGATGCCGGCGATGACGCCGGCTACCGAGCCGATCAGAAATCCCAGTACCGTTTCCTCCAGCGTCACCAGCACCTGGGTCCACAACGGCCCCTGTGAAGTCCCTTCGACCATCCAGTCATAGATCTGCGCCACGATCAGGCTGGGTTGCGAAAAGAAGAAGGGATCGATCCAGCCGATGCGCGCGCAGACTTCCCAGCCGCCCAGCACGATTACCAGGATGGCGATGCGCAGGCCGATGACCAGGTTGCGCCGTGCGCGGATCTTGCGCTGGGCCTCGGCTTCGACGGCGGCGATATCCATCGTCGCGGCGCTGTGGCTGGCTTGTGCTTGTGTCATGAGAGTCCCCTGTATTTTTTCAAAATGATGTTCGACGTTGGTCAGTGCGCTTCCATGTAGACAGGCATCACGCGATATGCACTTCTTCGCGCAGATCGGCCCAGATGCGGCGCGAGAGATCAATGAAGCGCTGTTCGTAGCGCACCTCTTCCATCACCCGCGGGCGCGGCAGGTCGATCGGATAGACACTCTTCAAGGTGGCCGGACGGGCGGTCAAGACATAGACCTTGTCGGCCAAGGCGATGGCTTCTTCCAGGTCATGGGTGACGAACACCACCGAGCCGGAATGGGCCGACCACAGGCGCAGCAATTCATCCTGCATCAGGGTGCGGGTCTGCATGTCCAGGGCCGAGAAGGGTTCATCCATCAACAGGATCTCGGGGCTATTGATGAAAGTCTGGGCCAGCGCCACGCGCTTGCGCATCCCGCCCGAGAGCTGGTGCGGATAATGGTCGCCGAACTTGTCCAAGCCCACGCGGCGGATCCATTCATCGGCCAGCGCGTGTGCCTGGGCCTTGGGCTGGCCACGGAACAGGGGCCCGGCAGCGACGTTGTCGCGCACGCTGCGCCAGGGGAAGACGGCATCGTTCTGGAACACGAAACCGATGCGCGGATCGATGCCATCGACCACCTGGCCCATCACCCTTACCTCGCCCAGGGTCGGCTTCAACAAGCCGGTGATGAGCGAGAGCGTGGTCGACTTGCCGCAACCGGTGGGGCCGACCACGGCCACGAATTCACCGCGCGCCACGCTCATGGAAAAGTCGCGCAGCGCCACCGTGGCACGGCCATCGGCAGTGATGAAGCGGCAGCTCACGTTGTGCAGTTCGATGGCCGGCGTGGCCTGGGCAGCCTGACTGGCGGGAGTGAAGGCGTGCTGGTTGATCGCGTTCATCGGAAGACTCTTTCCTGGCTTGAGGTTGAGTGCGCCCCTGACGCACCGGGGCGCATCATGGCGTAAATGATTTATATGATTTAAACGAAACTGACCACCAGTCCAGCCCGTCATTGACTTCATGAATTACTTCACGGCATTAACGAATTCATCCGTGTAAGTCTTGGACAGGTCCACATGCTTGCCCTTGACGTTGGGATTGAAGCCCGAGAGCACCGCCAGCACCGTTTCCGGCCCGCCCTTGGGCATCTTGCCGTCCTGCGAATACATGGGCAGCGAATTGTGCAGCGCCTGTATATACAGCGGCTTGTTGTTGCCGTAGTAGTCCTTGGGCATCTTGTCGGCGATCTCTTCGGCCGTATGCGTATGGATGAAGCGCAGCGTCTTCACAAAAGCGCGCGCCAGCTTCTGGGCATCTTCCTTGTGGCTGTTGAGCCAGCTGCGCTGCACATAAACGCTGGAGGCTGGATAGAGCCCGCCCAGCGCCTGCACGGTGCCTTCCACGGTACGCATGTCCACCAGTACCTTGGCATCACCCGTCTTCAACAGCTGCGAGGCGGTGGGTTCGGTGGTCATGCCGGCATCGATGCGGCCCTGCTTCATGGCGGCGATGAAGGTATTGTCCGCGCCCACCGGCAGCACCGAGAACTGCTTGGAACTGATGCCCTGGCGCGCGGCCAGGTATTGCGTGAGGAAGTTGGTGGAAGAACCCAGGCCGGTCACGCCCAGGGTCTTGCCCTTGGCATCGGCCATGCTCTGGAAGTGCGGCGCCGACTTGCTGGAGACCAGCTCGACCTCGCCCGGCACCTGGCCCAGGATGGTGATGGCGGTGATTTCCTTGCCCTTGGTCTGCAGGTCGATGGCGTGGTCATAGAAACCGACTACGGCCTGCACGGCGCCGGCCAGCAATTCGTTTTCGGCATCGACCCCGGCCGGCTGCGATTGCAGCTCCACGTCCAGCCCCTCTTCCTTGAAGTAACCCAGTTGCTCGGCCAGCTTGGCCGGCAGGTAGACCATCTTGTTGATGCCGCCCACCATGATGGTGATCTTGGCCGCGGCCCAGGCCTGCATCGGCAGTGCCGCCAGCACGGTGCCGGCAACGGCCAGCCACAGCAAGCCATGACGGATGTTTTTGTTCACGTTAACTCCTGGAAATCGATGCGAAAGCCCGTGGATTCTACGGTGCCTTCATATAAACCGCAGAATTCACTTTACCGCGTCCACAAACTCGTTGGTAAAGGTCTTGGACAAGTCGATGTTCTTGCCCTTGATGTTGGGATTGAAGCCGGCCATCACCTTCAAGACCTGCTCGGGGCCGCCGGCGGGCATCTTGCCATCGGGCGAATACATGGGCAGCGAAGCCTTGAGCGCTTGCACATAGATGGCCTTGTTGCCGCCGTAGTAATCCTTGGGCATCTTGTCGGCGATGTCTTCGGCCGAGTGAGTCTGGATGTACCTGAGGGTCTTGACGAAGGCGCGCGCCAGCTTTTGCGACTCGGCCTTGTGGCTGTTCATCCAGGCCCGATGCACGTACAGGCTGGAAGCCGGATAGAGCCCGCCCAGCGCGGCCTTGGTGCCGTCCACGCTGCTCATGTCGACCAGCACCTTGGCCGCGCCCGAGGCCAGCAGGATGGAGGTGGTCGGCTCGGTGGTCCAGGCCACGTCCACGCGCTTTTGCTTCATGGCGGCGATCAAGGTATTGCCGGCGCCCACCGGCAGGATCGAATAATCGCCGGCCTTCAGGCCAGCACGATTGGCCAGGTATTGGGCGATGAAGCTGGAGGAAGACCCCAGCCCGGTCACGCCCAGGGTCTTGCCCTTCAGATCGGCCATGCTGCGCACGCTATCGGCCAGGTCGGCGCGCACCATTTCCATGCCGCCCGGCACCAGCAGCAACTGGGTGATGGAAGTGACTTCCTTGCCCTTGCTCTGCAGGTCGATGGAGTGATCGTAGTAGCCCACCACCGCCTGCACGGCGCCGGCCAGCAGTTCATTTTCGGCATCGACCCCGGCCGGCTGCGATTGCAGCTCCACGTCCAGGCCTTCTTCCTTGAAGTAGCCCAGGCTTTCGGCCAGCTTGGGCGGCAGGTAGATGAGCTTGTTGATGCCGCCGACCATGATGATGATCTTGTCGGCCGCCCGGGCTTGCGGGGCGCTCAGGCCCAGCGCACAGACGGTGATGGCGGTGACGCCCAGGGCCATGAGAACACGGCGCAACGGGCGGTTGGGGGCGGGCAAGACGCTAAAATCGTCACGCATTATGATTGTCTCCTAAATTTTTTGGGCGAGATGGTCTGAAGCCATCTTCACTTCTTGTAGACTTGCGAGCCTATTCTAAGAAGCCGAAACCTTCATCCAGCTTTCCAAATTCCGGCTTTTTGCTTTGCAATGCAGCATAAAAGAACCTCAAGAAACACGAGACCACCGCATGAAATTGCTCCTCATCGAAGACAATCCCCAGCTCGCCCATTGGCTGGAGCAGATCCTCAAGGAACACAAGTTCAAGGTCGATATCGCCGCCGATGGCGAGATCGCCGACCAGGTGCTGCGCGATGAGAACTACGACGTCGTGCTGCTGGACCTGATGCTGCCCAAGCTGCACGGCAAGCATGTGCTGCGCCGCCTGCGCGAGCGCCACAATGGCGTGCCGGTGATGATCCTCACAGCCAGCGGCTCCATCGATGAAAAGGTGGAGTGCTTGGGCGCCGGCGCCGACGACTACCTGGTCAAGCCCTTCGAGATCCGCGAACTGGTGGCCCGCATCAAGGTCTTGGTGCGTCGTCAGAGCGCCGACAAGGCCGCCGAGATCCATTGCGGCGACCTGGTCTACGACAGCAATACGCGCCAGTTCGCGGTGGCCGGCGTGACCCTGGCGCTGCCGGCGCGCGAGCATGACGTGCTGGAAGTGCTGATGTTGAAGCAGGGTAAGACGGTGTCCAAGACGGCCCTGATGAAGGGCGTCTTCAGCCTGTCCGAAGAACCCAGCGCCGACGCCATCGAAATCTATATCTCGCGCCTGCGCAAGAAGCTGGAACACTCCAGCGCCGCCATTATGACCCTGCGCGGGCTGGGCTACCTGTTGAAGCAGAAAGATGATTGACAGCCTGCGCCTGCGGCTGTTGTGGTGGCTGCTGATCCCGATGGCGGCCTACGTCGGCCTATCCACCAGCGACGCCTACGACAATGCCGTGGCCAGCGCCACCCTGGTGCAGGACCGGGCGCTGCTGGCGTCGGCGCGCATGATGGCCGGCCAGGTCGGCTGGAACGATGGCGCGCCGGTGGTCTCGATCCCGCCGGCGGCGCTGGAACTGTTCGCCTCGCCGGCCCAGGACGCGGTCTACTACCAGGTGCGCATGGACGACGACACGCTCTTGGCCGGCCGCCCCGACTTCCCGGCCGAGCCCGACTTTGCGGCGCTCTACCCGGTCTATACCAGCACCACCTCAACGGCAAGCCGCTGCGCGTGTTCAGCTATATCCGCGCCCTGTTCGATGAAGGCACGTTGCGCATGGTGGCGGTCTCGGTGGGCCAGACCATGCAAGGCCGCCAGGAGATGATCGACGCCCAATGGCACGCCTCGCTGCGGCGCCAGATGGTCTTGCTGCTGCTGGCCATGAGCCTGGTGGTGCTGGGCATGACGATGGAATTGCGCCCGATCCTGGCCTTGAAGGATGAACTGACCACCCGCGAGCCGGATTCGCTCACGCCGCTGCGCGCCGGCGGCTTGCAGCAGGAGCTGCGACCCATCGTGGAAGCCATCAATCAGTACATCCAACGGCTCAATGCCCAGGTGACGGTGCAAAAGCGCTTCGTGGCCGATGCCGCGCACCAATTGCGCACACCGCTGGCGGTGATCGATTCGCAGATCCAGTTCGCGCGCCAGCTGGACGATCCGGCACGCGTGGCGCAGGTGCTGGCGGCCTTGCAGGAAGGCAGCCGCAGCATGACCGACCTGACCAACAAGCTGCTGCTGCTCTCGCAGGCCGAGGCCTCCAACAGCAGCGCCTTCCCGCGCGCGCCGGTGGATTTGCTGGCGGTGGCGGCCATGGTGCTGGAAGAGCTGGCCGGACTGGCCTTGAAGAAAGGCATCGACCTGGGCCTGGAAACCACGCTGGAGAGCGCCCTGGTCAACGGCAATGAAGCCCAGCTGGGTGGCCTGTTGATGAACCTGATCGACAATGCCCTGCGCTATACGCCGCAAGGCGGCAAGGTCACCGTGGGGCTGGAGAAGAAGCGCAGCCAGGTCATCATCACGGTCAGCGACAATGGCCCCGGCATCCCCGCCGAGGTACGCGAACGCGTGTTCGAGCGCTTCTATCGCAATGCCGCGCCGGACCAACCGGGCTCCGGCCTGGGCCTGGCCATCGTGCGCGAGATCGTGCAGGCCTCACAGGGATCGATCCGACTGGATGCGCCGGCCCAGGGCAGCGG
Organism: Herbaspirillum sp. B65; assembly: GCF_000333555.1. Classification (NCBI taxonomy): domain Bacteria; kingdom Pseudomonadati; phylum Pseudomonadota; class Betaproteobacteria; order Burkholderiales; family Oxalobacteraceae; genus Herbaspirillum; species Herbaspirillum sp. B65. The sequence continues at coordinate 7,558 of NZ_BADI01000904.1, forward strand.
GCTGGTGGCCACGGTCTGCCTGCCGGCATTGCCGCCGCAGGTTGGTTGAAGGTCAGCAATACAAAATCTCGCAGCGCACACAAATTCCGCTCAAAAAGTATCAGCCCGCCGCCCGCTTTTGGCGTGGAGCGGCGCGCCCTGCGCTCGTACTCTTGCTCCTGCCGCTAGCTCGGCAAACGGGTGCCGCGCCATTCCCCCCGGGCAGGCAGCCGCCCTGAACGATAAAAATACCAGGAGACAAACCGTGAACAATATCTGCTTGGGCGCCGCGTGCGCCGTCCTTGGCGCTGCCCTGCCCTTGGTGGCATCGGCGCAGTCCTGCAATGTCCCCGTGCTGAAGGTGCTGGCGCAGAAGAGCCTGGGCCTGACGGTGATGGAAAAATCGCTGCCCGACTACCAGAAGCGCACCGGCACCCGCATCGAGATCAGCTACTTCGGCGAGAACGACCGCCGCGCCAAGTCGCGCCTGGATGCCGCCACCAAGGCCGGTTCCTACCAGGTGTATTACGTCGATGAAGCCAACGTGGCCGAGTTCGCCTCGGCCGGCTGGATCGTGCCGCTGCTGAAGTATTACCCCAAGGATGCCGATTACGAAGACTTCCTGCCGGGCCGCCGCGCCGTGGCCAGCTACAAGGAGGTGGCCTACTTCGCGCCGTTGATCGGTGGTTCCGACTTCCTCTTCTATCGTCGCGACCTGCTGGAAAAAGCCGGCCTGCCGGTGCCGCGCACGCTGGATGAACTGGTGGCCGACATCAAGAAACTGCATTCGCCACCCAGCGTCTATGGCTGGGTAGCGCGCGGCCAGCGCGGTTCGGGCATGAACGTGTGGCGCTGGGCGCCCTTCATGCTGGCCGCCGGTGGTAGCTGGACCGACAAGAACAACCAGCCGAGCTTCAATTCGCCGGCGGCCGTCAAGGCCACGCAACTGTATGCCGAGCTGTTCAAGTACGCCCCGCCTGGTGCGGCGACCTACGACTGGAGCAATGCGCTGGAAGCCTTCCGCTCCGGCAAGGTGGCCTTCATGATCGAGTCCACGCCCTTTGCCGACTGGATGGAAGACGCCAGCAAGTCCAGCGTGGCCGACAAGGTCGGCTATGCGCGCCCACCGGCACCGCTGCCCTCGGCCGCCTATGGCCACGGTCTGGCGATCTCGGCGGTGGGGGCCAAGGATGAATGCACGCGCCAGGCCGCCGGCAAGTTCATCGCCTTTGCCACCGGCAAGGAACAGGAGCAGGCGCGCCTGCGCGAAAAGGTCTTCAGCGACTACAACCGCAGCAGCACCATCCAGAGCGACTACTTCCAGAAGAACGTCAAGCCGCAAATTCTGGCTGGCCTGAAGGACACCACGCCAGTCTCCAAGCTGACCATCTGGCCCAGCCCGCAATGGCCGGACATCGGTGACAACCTGGGCGTGGCGTTGGAAGAAATCTTCACGGGCACCCAAAAGGATATTCCGGGCGCCCTCAACGACGCCAACCAGTATGCCCGCGAGGCCATGGAACACGTGCGCAAGTAAGTAACTTCATTTAGGGCCTGTTCACACTGTTACCGCCGTGGTCCTGGGCCACGGCGGCCTCTGGAGTCCTGCATGTTCAACCGTGGAAAGACCTCGCTGCCCTACCTGTTCCTGGGCCCGCCGCTGCTGGTGATGCTGGTGCTGGGCCTGGTGCCGACGGTGGCGGCCATCAACCTGGCGCTGAAGAACCGGGTGCTGCGCTATCCCGAGAGCGACTACGTCTGGCTGCGTAATATCGAGCGACTGCTGTCGGATCGACGCTTTCTCAACGCCATCGAAGTCTCGGCGATCTGGGAAGTGGTAACCGTGCTCGGCGCACTGGTGGTGGGCGTGCTCATTGCCATCTATCTGTTCGAGCAAGTGCACGGCAAATGGCGTCATGCCATGTGCGTGTTGCTGATCACGCCGGTGCTGCTGCCACGGGTGTCGGCGGCCTTCATCTGGAAGTTCATGTATTCGCCGCTGACTGGCATCCTGGGCTGGCTGCTGGGACTGCTCGGCATCCATGACACAGCCTTCCTGTCGGACCCGGTGCTGGCGCTGTATGCGGTGGCGGCGGTCGATATCTGGCAGTGGGGCCTGTTCTTCGCGGTGATCGTCCTGAAACTGCTGGAGACGCTGCCGCCCGAACCACTGGAAGCGGCGCGGCTGGACTACGCGCGCACCTGGCAGGTGTATGCCTACATCGCCCTGCCGATGTTGAAGGCGCCCATCATCAGCCTGGTCTTCATCAAGATGGTGGAGTCGCTGCGCTCCTTCGACCTGATCTATGTGATGACCAAGGGCGGGCCCGGCGTCGCCACCGAGACGCTGGACATGTATGCCTATGCGCAAGGCATCGGGCTGTCGGGCAAGGTCTCGTATGCCTCCACCATGGCGGTGCTGATGATGGCGGCCACCACGCTGATCTTTACCCTGATCTGGAAACGGGTGAGCCAATGGGAAGACTGATCGCACGCGGCGCCGTCTGGGGCGTGGGCCTGTTGCTGGTGCTGGTGGCTGTGTTCCCGCTGCTGTGGGCACTGCTCAATTCGCTCAAGACGCTGCTCGATATCGTCACGCCGACCCCGCGTTTTATCTTCACGCCGACACTGGAAAACTATCGCCAGGTCATCGGCAGCCCGGAAGTCCTGGTGGGGCTGACCAACAGCGCCGTCATCGTCGGCAGTGCCGTGCTGCTGGGCACGCTCATGGGCGTGCCGGCGGCCTACGTGATTGAGGCCGAGGTATTGCTGGTCAGCGTGGCCGATAGCACCGGTACCTGACGCCAGGCCATGGTGGGTTGCGATTTTTTTTGCAGCAAGGCCAGCAACAGGCGTGCCGCGTGTTCGCCGGTCTCGGCCATGTCGATATGCGGATAGGTCTTGAAGCTGACGATGATGTCGGCATTGGCCACCATCTTCTGCGTGACGTTGCCATGCAGGTCCAGCGCCACCGCCAAGCGTGTGTGCGGGGCGATGCGGCGGATGCTTTCCAGCAGTTCCCCTTCGCCATCGTCGGCATTCTTCGCCACCATGGCGCCGTGCAGGT
>NZ_BADI01000903.1:0-4236 GCF_000333555.1 Herbaspirillum sp. B65
ATCTCGGGCTCGCGCGCCAGCCGCACGAAGACCTGCGCCTCGAAGCCTTGATCGGGTTTTTCCACCGCGTCATAGCGGGCGATGTGGGTGCCACTTTGCAGAACCTTGTCTGTCATGCTGCCTCCTGTATCGGTCACGATGAAGCCGTTTGACACAAGGTCATGCACGAGGTTCGGTAGAAAAAGCGCACTTGTCAGAGCACTGAACTCAGTAGTCAGACATCAGAGCTCAGAGCTCAGAGTTCAGTCCACCCGCGGAAAGCGCACCGTGAAGATGGTGCCCTGCCCCTGCTCCTTGCAATCGACGCTGATGACACCGCCGTGGTCATGGGCGATCTCGCGCACGATGGCCAGGCCCAGGCCGCTGCCGGCGATCTTGTCGTTGGCGCGGTAATAGCGATCGAAGATCAGTTCGCGGTGTTCCGGCGCAATGCCGGGGCCGGAGTCTTCCACCGACAGCAGCGTGGCGCCATCCTGTTCCAGGCAGCGCACCGTGACCGTACCCTGCTGCGGCGAATAGCGCACGGCATTGTCGATCAGGTTATCGATCAGGTCGCTCAAGAGGAAGCGGTCACCGCGCAGGCGCGCCGGCTGCAGGTCGAAACCCAGGTCGATCTGCTTCTTGTCGGCCTCTTCGATGAAGTGCTGCACTGACTCTTCCACCAGCTTGTCCAGCGACAGCTCTTCGAGCTTGCGGCTTTCGAACAGGCCCGGCTCGGAGCGCGCCAGGGCCAGCAATTGGCGGCTCTGGCGGATCATGCGTTCCACCGAGGAATTCATCATCGCCAACGAACGGGCCGTGTCGGGCTGGTCTTGGTGCTTGTCGTGCAGCAGTTCCAATTGCAGCTTCAAACCGGTGAGCGGGGTACGCAACTGGTGCGCCACGTCGGCCATGAAATTCTGCTGGGCCTGTTCGCCCTTGTTGATGCGCGCCATCAGTTCGTTCATGGCCACGATCAGCGGTTGCAACTCCACCGGCGCGCCGGTGCCATCGATGGCCCCCAGCTTGCCGTGGCCGCGCTGCTCCAGGTTGCGCTGCAGGCTCTTCAAGGGCCGCAGGCCGCGCCGCACGGCGATCATCACCACCGATAGCGAACCGAAGGTCAGCGCCCCATCCAGCAGCAGGAAGGACAGCAGGATGGTGTAGTGGGCGCGGTCGCGCTTGCGGATGGTTTCAGCCACCGCCACCGAGATGACGCCGTTCTTGACCCGCACCTGCATGGCCGAGATACGCACCGGCTCGCCGCGCATCTCGCCGTCATAGTTGAAGGGACGGTCGTAGGTCTCGCTCTCGGGCAACTGCGGGAACCCCTTGTCACCCACCAGGATCTCGCCCTGGGTATTGCGCACGGCAAAGAAGGTGGTGTCGGAATGGTTGCTGCGCAGGATCTGCTCGGCCTGCTGGGTCAGTTCGGCGCTGGTGCGTTCCTGCCGGTGCCGCACCTGGGCATACAGGCCCAGGTGGAATCCATCAGGTTCTGGTCGAAGGCGTGCTGGGCCGGCAGCCAAGCCAGCCAGTAGGTCAGGCCGGCGCCCACCAGGTTCAGCAGCAGCAGCGGCGCGATGAGCCACTTGAGCAGGTCGCGCCGGATACTGGCGCGCGCCGAGGAAATGCTGGCCGCCGCCGCCGCAGGTGCAGCCTGATCGCTTACCGACATGCCGCGCAGCCCACGATCAGTTTTCGCTCTTTTCGAGCATGTAGCCGAAGCCGCGGATGGTGCGGATCACCACGCCCGAGTCGGCAATCTTCAAGCGGATGCGCGAGACATAGACTTCCACCGCATTGATGGTGAAGTCCTCGCCCCAGGGCAGCACGGCATCGATGATCTGCTGCTTGGAGACCACGCGCGAGGCGTGTTGCATCAGGTATTCCAGCACCGTCCACTCGCGCAGCGACAACTCGATCTTGCGGCCATCGATCTCGGCGCGCTTGGTGGCATTGTCCAGCGACAGGCCACCCACCGACAGTTGCGCCGGCTGCGGTGCACTGCGGCGGATCAGGGCCTTGATGCGCGCCACCAGCTCAGGCGTGGCGAAGGGCTTGACCAGGTAATCGTCGGCACCCAGCTCCAGGCCGTGCACGCGGTCGGGGATGGTGTCGCGGGCCGTCAGCAGCAGCACCGGGGTATTGTTGCCGGCCGCACGCATCCGCCGCAGGACTTCGAAACCATCGATGCCGGGCAAGCCGATGTCGAGCACCAGCACGGCCGCGTTGAAACGCTGCGACAGCGCATCGTTGCCGTTGTTGACGGTATGCACGGTGAAACCATGCGAATTGAGCACGCGCGACAGGCCGTCGGTGAGCACCGGGTCGTCTTCGACCAGCAGAACATTCATAGGGGACTTCGATAGAAAAAACAGCGCAAAACATCTGCGTGACCGCAGCATCGTATTGCAGCCCGGACGATGCTGCAAATCAGGCGTTGCCCCAGGCCAGGAAGGAGGCGCGCAGAGTGTTACTTTTTTGTCACACTCAGTTCCGCGTCAGCCCATTGACAGCCTTTTGTCAGATTCAAGCCTTACTCTTGGCAACCGTGCAAATGCGAATCCTTATCATTAGCATAAAGACTAATAAAACTGGTTGTCAGCCAGCCAAACGGCCTTCTTGTCGAAGGACGGAGTAGCCAGCCATTGGGGCCGATCCTGCGCAAGCGGGATCGGCCTCGCCTCTACTCCATCCACATCGCCAAGAAAAACATGAATCGACTCACGCCGATCGCCGCCGCATTGGTGGCCAGCTTTGCCGCCCCCCTGCCCTTGTACGCGCAGCAGGTTTCTTCCCCCAGCAGCAGCCCTGCCGCCAGCCCGCAATTGGCCCCGGTCACGGTGGAAGGCCGCCGCGATGACTTCGCCAGTTCCGGCACGGCCATCACCAAGCTGCCGGCCGACCTGCATGACGTGCCGCAATCGGTGACGGTGGTCAACAAGGCGCAGATGCAGTCGCAGGGCGTGAGCTCCCTGGCCGATGCGCTGCGCAACGTCTCCGGCATCACCCTGGGCGGCGCCGAAGGCGGCCAGATCGGCAACAACATCAACCTCAACGGTTTTTCGGCGCGCACCGACATCTACCTGGATGGCTTCCGCGACCGTGGCCAGTACTACCGCGACACCTTCGCCATCGATGAAGTCGAAGTATTGATGGGCCCGTCCTCGATGCTGTTTGGCCGTGGCTCCACCGGCGGCATCATCAACCAGGTCAGCAAGAAGGCCAACCTGAAAGCGGCCACCGAAGTCTCGGGCTCGGTCACCACCAATGGCCTGGTGCGCGCCACCGCTGACGTCAACCATCCGCTGTCGGAGACCTCGGCCGTGCGTGTCGAAGCCATGGCCCAGAATGGCCCGGCCAGCACCCGCAACCAGACCGACGTGCAAGACTTCGGCCTGGCCGGCTCCTACGTCTGGGGCATCGGCACCGCCACCGAAATCACCCTCTCGGCCCTGCTGCAGCACAACCAGGACCAGCCCGACTACGGCCTGCCGCCGCTCAACGGCCATCCCGCCAAGGTCGGGCGCGATACCGCCTACGGTTTGAACAGTGACCGCACGATCCAGGATGTAGCCTCCTTGAACGCCGGCATCAAGCACAAGATCGCCCCGGACGTCACCCTGCGCAGCCAGACCCAGTTCAACTACGTCCACACCGACGCCGTGGAAACCGCGCCCAACACCATCGGCACGATCTCCTCTAACGGTTTCACGCCGCTGTCCAATGCCAGCAGCAGCCTGCCCTGGTCCAGTCTCTTCGTGCGAGGCCAGAGCCATGATCGCAGCATCCATGACTATTCCATCTTCAACCAGACCGAACTGGCGGCCAAGTTCACCACCGGCAGCATCAAGCACGATGCCCTGGTCGGGGTCGAAGTGGGCCACGATGGCTACGACAACCAAAGCTACTACCGCAACGGCAGTTGCAACGGCCGCTCGCTGAACACGGCGGGTTCCACCAGCGGCTACCTGGATTGCGTGAACCTGGCCAATCCGGTCTACAGCGCCGCTGGCGCCAGCACCGCCGAGACCGTCGGCAACCATGCCGGCGGCAGCGCCAATACCATTGCCGCCTACGTAGGCGACACCATCGAACTGGTGCCGCAATTCAAGCTGGTCGGTGGCCTGCGCTATGACCGCTACATCGCCAGCATCAGCAACTCCATCAATTCCACCAACAACAGCTCTTCGACCGCCCTGGCTGCGGCCAACCAGACCGTCAATTTCCTGAGCGTGCGCTCGGGCGCGATCT
>NZ_BADI01000902.1:0-442 GCF_000333555.1 Herbaspirillum sp. B65
TTCCTCGATAAGCAATGTCAGACCCCGCTGCCGGTTCCGTTGCCTGAAGGCAAGAATGCACGCTATTTCTTAATAGCCGTGACACGAGGTGCCCACAATGCAGCGTGTAGTTATTTTGGCGGTGGTAGTTCTGGAAGTCTAATCATTAGAAATGATATCCGTGGAAAGAAGGCTCGGTGGCAGGCAGGGTGGCTGGCTGGTTCATGGGGTTCTCCGTTCAATGAAACGAGGTGAAGGCGTCGGCCTGGACCAACTGGCCCAGCATGGCGCCGATATCCAGGCCGGGTTCATGCGCCAGGGCCTGGCCTGCCGCGCTGGCAATGCCACAGCCATCGCGGCAGGCATCCAGAAAGCGGCAGCCGCCCAGGCTCAGTGGCTGCCATTGCACCTGGGCGTGGGCCCGGGTGAGCAGGGCGCCTTGGCCCTGCCATTCAGGGCTCAG
>NZ_BADI01000901.1:0-209 GCF_000333555.1 Herbaspirillum sp. B65
CGGATTGACCAGACCGATGTTGCGGTAATCCTCTACCGAGGGCATGGTGGTCGCATCGGTAGCCGAGACGGCATCGTCGGCGTACAGGCGGATCTTGGTCTGCGCCGCATCGGCACGATTGACCAGGGCTTGCAACTTGGTCAGGGTGTTGACCTCGGAGCCATCCTTCTTGCTACCGGCAATGGCGGCCAGGATGGCCGACCAGTTCT
>NZ_BADI01000900.1:0-3552 GCF_000333555.1 Herbaspirillum sp. B65
GGCCGATACGCTGGGCTACCGGCAAGCCCTGCATCAAGGTCAACAGACTGGCCGGCAACTCAAACAACACTTCGGCGCCCGCCTCGACGATCTGCTGCACGTAGCGGCTGAACTGGATGGTATCGCCCTGCCCTTGCTCGGCCCACAGCAGGATGCGCTTGCCGGCGAGTGAACTACCGCCGTTCCAGGCCGGAATGTCGGCATGACGATAGGGATCGGCAGCGCGCCCTTCCCAGCGCCATTCGTAGAGCGGCAAGGCTTCCTGCAGGCGGCCCAGCGCCAGCAGCGACAGCGCCAGGTTGAGATGGGCATCGGCATCGCTGCCATCGATACGCAGCGCACGGCGATAGCTGTCGATGGCGTCTTCGTGCTCACGCAGCCGGGCCAGCGTAGTCCCACGGCTGACGTGGGCATCGACCAGCTCGGGATCGAGGATCAAGGCGTGGTCGTAGTAACGCAGCGCCTCTTGGTAGCTGCCCAGGGCGTGCTCGACCAGGCCCGCCGCCAGCCAGTACTGGGCACGCTGGTCATCCAGGCGCAGGGCTTGATGGATGCTGTGGCGGGCCGCTTCCCATTGGCCGGCACGCTCGTGCAGCAGCGCCTTGCGATGCCAGGTGTCGGGGACATCGGGATTGCGCCGCAAAGCCTCTTCCAGCAAGGCCAGCACCTGGGCATCGTTTTTCCCGGAAGGCGACATGCCTTGCAGGGCAGCGGCCGCAGCAACGAAGAATTCTGCACGCTCGTGCCCAGCTTCGATCAGATCGCGATACAGCAGGAAGGCATCTTCATATAGCCCCTGTTCGTAGAAGGCGCGGCCCAGGCGATAGCGCAGGGCCAGTGCCTCCTCACTGGACGGCTCTACCAGCCGCAAGGCCTGTTGCCAGGCTAGCGCCGCTTCCTCGAAGCGCCCTTGCGCGGCCGCGACACTGCCCAGCAGATGCAGGGCATCCTTGTGCTGCGGATGGCTTTGCAGCAGGCCGAACAGCAATTGCTCGGCAGCGGCGTAGTCTTCCTGGTCGAAACGGTCGAGGGCAAGGCGCAGGGTATCAGTGGCGTTCATGGCAGTCAGAAGGAGACAAACGGGGGTATTGTCTCATCCCTGCTGCTCCCGGCACTGATGTAGGTCAGCGCTTGAAGACCAGCACCGGATCGGCGCGATAGATGGCCGGGTACATCTTCTGCAGATTGCTGATCTTGGGCAGGTCGTTATAGGCGATGTAGGGCTGGTTGGGATGCAGGGTGGCGTAGTCCTGGTGATAATCCTCGGCCCGGTAGAACGCCTGCAACGGCGCCACCGTGGTCACGATGGGAGCGGCGAACACCTTGGCGGCGTTGAGCTGGGCGATGTAGGCCAGCGTTGCCTGCTGCTGTTGCGCGCTGGCGGTGAAGATGGCCGAGCGGTATTGCGTGCCCTGGTCCGGTCCCTGGCGGTTCAGTTGGGTCGGGTCATGCGCCACCGAAAAATAGATCTGCAGGATCTGGCCATAGGAAATCTTGCGCGGGTCGTAGGTCACCTGCACCGCTTCGGCATGACCGGTGGTCCCCGCACTGACCTGGGAATAGCTGGCCGTATCGGCCTTGCCGCCGGCATAACCGGAGACGGCCTGCAACACCCCCTGGGTATGCTGGAACACACCCTGCACGCCCCAGAAGCAGCCACCAGCCAGCACCACGGTAGCAGTGGGGGCGCTCGACGCCAGCACCGCCTTGCCGCTGGGAGCGGGCACTGCCACCGCCGCTTCGGCGGCATACGCGGATGGCTGGATGGCCGCCGCCAGCACCAGGCACAAGGCGGCAGGTTTGAACAAGAACATGGTCAATCTCCGGTACGGGTCTAGAAAAATCGGATGAGCAAGCCGGTCAGCGCCGCGGGGGCGTAGTCGGCGCCACCGGCGCAGCTTGCGCCCTGCCTTTGCGCCACAGCAGGCGCAGCACCAGCATCAGGCCAACCAGCACGGCAAACAGCAGCGGCTGGGCGATGAGGTTCTTGCCGGCCTTGTCCCACCAGTAATGCAGCACGCCCAGCGGCACGATCACGTAGACAAGACGATGCAAGACCTGCCAGCGCTTGCCGCCCAGGCGGCGCACCATGCCATTGGTGCTGGTGATGGCCAGCGGGATCGACAGCACCAGCGCCAGCACGCCCACGGTGATGAAGGGCCGCTTGAGGATGTCCTTCCAGATCTCGCCCAGGTCGAAGAAATGATCGAACCAGACAAAGGTCGTGAAATGCAAACACAAGTAGAAGAACGCCATCAACCCCACCATGCGCCTCATGCGCACCAGCCAGTTCAGCCCGGTGAGCTTGCGCAAGGGGGTGATGGCCAGGGTGATGCAGAACAGGTACAGGGTCCAGTCACCCGTACTGTGGGTGATGAATTCCAGCGGATTGGCACCCAGCCCACCCGTGAATCCCAGTACCACCAAGCGCACCAGCGGGACATACGCCAGAACCAGGAAGCACCACCACAGCACGGTCACGCTGCGTGGCTTCAGGTTGCGCAAGGCGGCAGGGGCAAGGGGAAGCAGCATGGACGATCCGATGGGCATCAGTAGAACTTGCGCAGGTCCATGCCGGTGTAGAGGCTGGCTACCTCGTTGTAGCCGTTGAACATGAGGGTCTTGCGCTTGGGCGCGAAGAAGCCATCCTCGCCGATGCGGCGCTCGGTGGCCTGCGACCAGCGCGGGTGGTCCACGGTGGGATTGACGTTGGAATAGAAACCGTATTCCTGGGGCGCGTACAGGTTCCAGGCGGTCTTGGGTTCGTCCTTGACGAAGCGGATCTTGACGATGGACTTGGCCGACTTGAAGCCATACTTCCACGGCACGACGATGCGCACCGGCGCGCCGTTCTGGTTGGGCAGGACTTCGCCATACATGCCCAGGGTCAGGAGGGTGAGCGGATGGTTGGCCTCATCCATGCGCAAACCTTCACGATAGGGCCAGTTCAGGATGGGGTCGGACAGCCCTGGCATCTGTTTCTTGTCGGCCAGGGTGACGAATTCTACATATCGGGCATTTCCCGTGGGCTCCACCTTCCTGATCAGGGCCGACAGGGAATAACCGATCCAGGGAATCACCATCGACCAGCCTTCCACGCAACGCAGGCGGTAGATGCGCTCTTCCAGCGGGGCCAGCTTGGTCAGGGCATCCAGGTCCAGGGTCATGGGCTTGTTGACCTCGCCTTCGATGGCGATGGTCCAGGGGCTGGTCTTGAGGGTGCCGGCATTCTTGGCCGGATCGGCCTTGTCGGTGCCGAATTCGTAGAAGTTGTTGTAGCTGGTGGCGTCCTTGTAGGCGGTCTGCTTGTCCATGACCGCGTAGGCGTTATTGAGCTTGGCCGGCAGCTTCCTGCCCTGCTGGGCGAAAGCCTGCGGCAGCGCGCCCATGCCGCTGGCCAGGGCCGTGCCGGCGGCCACGCGGGCCATGAAGCTGCGACGGGACAGGTAGAGATCCTTGGGGGTGATCTCGGAGGCGGTCGGAATCTCGATCTGGTCGGGACGAATCTTGATGAGCATGGTGCGCTCCAGCAAATAAGAGTGGGTGCCAGGC
>NZ_BADI01000899.1:0-1554 GCF_000333555.1 Herbaspirillum sp. B65
AGAGTCTCCATGCTGCTGCTTTCGGTGACCTCCAGCCAGAGCTGCGCGGGGTCGATGCCGGTGCCGTCCAGCTTGGCGGCCAACACCTTCAGGATGCGTCCGCTGTTGACATCATGGGCCGGCACGTTGACGGCCACATGCAGACGGGGATGGGTGCGCAGGGTCAACGCCATGTCATCGATGGTCTGCTCCAGCACCAGGTCGGTGATGGCGTCGAGACACTGGTGCCGTTGCGCTGCCGCCAGGAAATGGTCCGGCGACAGCAGTACGCCATCCTCGCGCTGCCAGCGCACCAGCGCCTCGGCACCCACGCAGGCGCCATCGGCCAGCGCGATGATGGGCTGATAGACGACGATGAATTGCTTGCGCTGGATGGCACGCCTGAACTGCGCTTTATTGATCATGTTCCTCCCTACCCTGGTCATGCTGCGGCTCCCCGCCGCACCTCATCGGGTGCTGGCGGGGAAGATGCTCAACGGACCTGGTCCAGCCCATATGCCCAGAGTTGCAGCTTGCGACCGTTGGCGATGATCATGGCGCTCACATCCGCTTTCTGCAGATCGGCTTGCACCACTTCGCGCACGGCATTCATCACGTCCAGCCAGGAGCGCCGGCCGGAGAGGTACTGCCGGGTGTAGGAAGCCAGCACATCCTCGGCCGACAAGCCCACATCCACCAGGTTGCGGGCACGTGCCTCGGACTGCTGGTATTCGGTAAAGGTGGCGGCCATCTGAGAAATGAGTTCCAGCCGCGCTGCATCCACGGCCAGCACGGCCGACTGGTAGCGACCTTGCGCTGCGGCCACTTCGGAACCCAGCGAGAGACCGGCGCCCAGCTGCATCTGCATGCCGATGAAGGCACGATTGACGTCGGGCTGATTGCGCACGCTGAAGTTGCCGCGCTGGTGTTCCACGCGGGCATAGATTTCCGGCCAGTAGGAGGCACTGCGAATCTTGATGGCCGACTCCTGCACCTTGGCATCGGCACGCAGACGTTTGAGCAACGGACTGCTCTGCAGCATGTTCTCGGTGAGCAGGGGCAGATCGTCGGTGACCGACATCTTGACCACATCGGCGCGCAATTCATCGTCGCTCAAGGTTAGGCCCACCAGTTGCTCCAGTTGCAGCCGGGCCGACTGGCGGCTGGCCTTGGCGCCCAGCAGGTCAGTCAGCGCCTGGTCGCGGCGGCCGCGTACCAGGGTGACGTCCACTCGTGCGGCGGCCCCCTCCTTCTCGCGGCGCTGGCTTTGCGCCAGGAAATCCTCCAGCGCCTTGAGGTTCTTCTGGTTGGCCTCGGTGGCCAGATCAGAGCGCACCCACAGGCTGTATTGAGAGATGACCTGCTCGGCCAGCCGGAAGCGCTGCTCGCGCAAGGCTTCTTCGGCCGACTGCTGGTTGTGTCCGGCCTGCTCCAGTTGCGCCGACAGGCGCCCGCCGGACCACAGGGTCTGTTGCAGGCGCAGGGTGATGACGGTGTCGTCGCCTTGGTAGGAGACATCGCGCGAACTGGTCAGGCCGGCACGCTCGACCGACATCGAGGGAGTGGAAAGAACTG
>NZ_BADI01000898.1:0-2355 GCF_000333555.1 Herbaspirillum sp. B65
CGGTTGCCGTTGATCGAGACGGTGCTGTTGGCCACCGCGCGCTTCAAGCTACTGGAGGTGCTGCTCAGCGTGCTGGCGAAATTGGTGGAGCCAGCTGCATCCTGATTGGTCTGCATCAAGGTGGTCGGCGAGGAGACACGACCACCATTGAAGTTGCTACCAGAGCTGCTGCCACGCACGTAGGCCGCACCATTCAGGTTGCTGTTGGAAACGCCGCCGGCGAGGTAGCTGGAACCATTATTGACGATGGAATTGGTAAAGGAGCCACCGATATAGGAGCCCAGGCCATTGACGTGCACGTTGCTGGCGCTGCCCATGACTGTCAGACCGGCATAGTAGGACGCCGGGGTATCCCCCATGTGTTGCACGTAATCGCCACCGGTCAGCGAGCCGCCGATCCAGGCGCGGCCATCGACATGAGAATAGGAGGTGGCGTTACCCAGCACCACCAGATTGAACTGCTGCAGTGTCTGGGCGCCCGTGAGCGAAGCGGTGGCTGCGTGCGCGACGCCAAACAAACCCAGGGACAACAGTGGTGCCACGGCAAAGGTAGCCAGTACCGATCTTGAACGAATCAACATGAAAACCCCATTCGATGATGTGATTCCCGCATCCGGTTTCCCCACCGGCTTGAGGGTGAATTGTCGCGGTCAGGCGCCGCGTAAATCTGCCTAAAACCTTGCAAATTTTTTATCAATTCTAATGCCTTATATGTTGTTCAATCAATAACAATTAATGCAAAAAAGGCAAGTGTGTGAAATTTGCCACATTGATAACATCCAAGTTTCTCATCAACCGATAGCAAGCTCTTATTTGACGATCATGGACATGTAACGAGCATCTGTACCGTAGCTGCCAAGAGCCCCCTGCCCCAGCCGCAAAGCTTGTGGATCATCCGCGAAGCCAGCAGCACCCCAGTAGCCCCCCGAATCATGGACCGCCACCAGCGCTGCACGGGGCAAGTCGGCACCGCGACATATCTGACGCAACTCACCCACCAGGCTGCGCCCCAATCCCGAGCCCCGCGCCGATGGCAGCAGCGCCACGTCATGCAGGTGCAGACAATCGGCCTGGGTTTCGAGGCAGTGCAGCAACTGATTCAAGGCCGGTGGAGACCCATGGCGGGTGGGATGCATGAAGGCGTAGCCGATGACTTGCTCGCCATCGTCCTGGCGGATGGCAATGCGGCAGCCCTGCGGGAACAGACGCAGTCGTTCAGCGAAAACTTCTTCGGCTTCAAAGTAGCCCAGGTGAACCTGAGCGGCGATATCCATCACGCAAGCGAGGTCAGCGGGCGTCATCGGACGCCATTGGTAACGGATCACGGATATTCTCTCCTGCCATCGTCATGATCACTGCGATGGCCGTCAAAACAAACACGCCGCACGGCGGTCGGCAATGACCAGCGTGCGGCGCGATCAAACATGGAAATCATGCAGAACCTGGCGGGCAACTGAAGCGGCAGGAACGCTGCCGTCCACGCACCCGACCTGATACTCAGGCAGTTGCCCCCGGCTTGAGGGTTGCCAGCACGGACAGCAATTCACTACGCAGCACCTCGATGGCTGCTTCGTCCAGGCTGATCGTGGGGCGTTGCGGCTGTTCCGGCTGCTCGGGCTCATTGGTGCCATCGAGCTTGTTGCGCGCACCACTGATAGTGAAGCCCTGTTCATACAGCAGCTCACGAATGCGACGAATCAGTAGTACTTCGTGATGCTGGTAGTAGCGCCGGTTACCACGACGCTTGACCGGCTTCAACTGCGTGAATTCCTGTTCCCAGTAGCGCAGCACGTGAGGCTTTACCCCACACAGCTCGCTGACCTCGCCGATGGTGAAATAGCGTTTGGCAGGGATGGGCGGCAACACGATGGCCGCCGGTTTGTTGACACGATCATTCATAGCTTAGACGGACATTTCAACGGGGCTGCCGCTGGAGAGTTCCACCATTTCCTTCAGTTTCTGGCTGGCGTGGAAAGTCACGACGCGCCGCGCGGTGATCGGGATTTCCTCGCCTGTCTTGGGATTGCGGCCAGGCCGTTGCGGCTTGTCGCGCAGCTGGAAATTACCAAAGCCGGACAGCTTGACGGCCTCGCCACGTTCGAGCGCGTTGCGGATCTCGTCGAAGAAGGTTTCCACCATGTCCTTGGCTTCGCGCTTGTTCAGACCGACCTGCTCGAACAAAAGTTCGGCCAGCTCGGCCTTGGTCAGCGTCGGCAGGTTCTTGTCAGCCTGCGAACGTGCCTGCGATTCGAGCACGGCACGATGCAGGTCAGCGTCCAGCACGGATTGAAATTCGTTCGAATTCACGTTGTTCATGGCGATGAATGACTGGGCCTCAATCGATTCCGGTGGTAA
>NZ_BADI01000897.1:0-1597 GCF_000333555.1 Herbaspirillum sp. B65
GCGCAGCCATCCTCCGACCGGGCAGGTGCGGGCAATACATCTGGTAGCGCGCGGTGGCAGGCTGCCCCTGGTTTTCCAATGCGCTTTTCAGACGATGATGGATGCGCGCGCGCAAGGCGCCCATGGTGGCCTGCTCCAGCCAGCCGCTCTGGGTCTGCGGCGAGATGACGGCGACCTGCGGGCCCTGCGGCTCGCGCAGGCGCGCGCCGATGGCTTCGGCCAGTACGTTGGAGGTGAAATACTGGTTCTCGAAGAACAGTTGCTCGCGCGCTGCGGCAATGGCATCCAGGTAGAGCTCGCGCACTTCGAAGACACCCGGGCGGCCTTCGTAGGCCGGCTCGGTGCGCGAGATGCCGATGTAGAGATCGCGCAGGTCCGGTTCCAGCGCCGCCGGCCAAGGATCTTCGGCCGGCAGCACCAGTGCTGCCGATAGCTGCGCTCGCCGTTCGGCATAGCCGGCCAGCGCCCAACGCCGCCGCGCCAGCTCGCCCAGGGCGCACGCCACCTCGCCATCGACCATGGCCTGTACGTCGTGGAAGGGCGCATAGGGCTTGCCGTCCGGGTCGCGGCGCAGCGGATTGTCGACAGCATGGTCGGGAGTGTCCCAGCGGCAGCGCGTGAGGTCCAGGCCGCCGACGAAGGCCAGCTTGTCGTCGATGACCACGATCTTCTGATGGTGCGACGCCCCCACCGGATGGCGCGCATCGGTGCGGAAGTGCAGGCGCTTGTTGCGTGAGCGGCCGGGCTTTCTGGCCAGGATCCATTCGCGCTCCAGTGCATAGAGCATGGCGTAGTCCCAGTTCAGCACGCGGATGTGCAGATCCGGCTGGCGCTCCACCAACGCGTGCAACAGGTCACCCAGTTGCGGCGGCAGGCCATCGTCGGTGATGCCGGGCACCAGCACGGTACGACTATCGATATCCCAGCCCAGGATGTAGACGCTGCGCCGCGCATTCAAGAGCGCCAGGCGCAGCGCGCGGAAATACTCGGCGGCGTCGATGAGCAGCCTGAAGCGTTGCGCATGTTCCAGTCGCCAGCAATTGCGGCCGGGCTGCAGCAAGCCGGAGTAAGCGTGGTCCTGGTTGTCTTGGGAGACAGGGGATGGCATCAGGCCTCCGTTCAGGGCTTGCCGACCGAGATCGGATGCTCTTGGTTGGCGGGCGGCTGGCTGTCCCCTTGAGCGGGGCGCTTTCGCTCGGGCACCGCGTCGTGTGGCAACGCCTGTGGCTTGCTCCGGTCCATGGCGGTCTCGGTAGCTTGCGTGGTCTCTTCAGGCAGCGGGATCTTGTCGGCGCTCATGTCGCTCTCCCGGGCTCATTGCGGTGGCTGGCCATTGGAGGCCGTCAGGCCACCATCGACCGGCAGGTTCACACCGTTCACGAATCCCGCATCGGGGCTGGCAAGAAAGGCGATCACCGCAGCAATCTCGACCGGTTGGGCGCCCCTTCCCAAGGCAATGCGCTCGGNCAACTTGGCCAGCAATTCCTGGTCGTCGGCCATGTCGGCCGTCATGGCGGTATGGGTCAGGCTGGGGCAGACCGCATTGACGCGCACCCCCTTGCGACCGGCATCGAGCGCCATGGCACGGGTCAGGTTC
>NZ_BADI01000896.1:0-5886 GCF_000333555.1 Herbaspirillum sp. B65
AGTGTCATTGCCATTCTCAGCTCCCATTTGAGTTGATCTGCGTCTGCGCTGCAGGCGTCATCGACTTTCCTAGTAGCACGGCGTGTAGATCGGCACCGAACGAGCGCACATCTTCCATTACGCTCTTGTTGCGACGGATCAGCCAGTTGTAACCCAATACCGCCGGCACGGCCACTGCAAGGCCGATGGCCGTCATGATCAAGGCCTCTCCCACCGGTCCGGCAACCTTGTCAATCGACGCCTGCCCTGCCACGCCAATAGCGGTCAGCGCATTGTAGATACCCCATACCGTGCCGAACAGACCAACGAAAGGCGCTGTCGATCCGACCGTAGCCAGCAAAGGGAGACCGTTTTGCAGGCGACTGCCGACTTTTTCGATGGCCCGCTGGATGGACATGGTGATCCAGGTGTTCAGGTCGATCCGTTCCAGTAATGCTCCCTCATGATGTTCGCTGGAGGACTGCCCACTCTCGGCGATGAAGCGATAAGGCGTCCCTGCACCGAGTTCATCGATGCCGTTGGCTACCGAACTTGCCTTCCAAAAAACACGGTTGGCCTTCTTGCCCATGGACTTCATGCGCGATTGTTCATAGGCCTTGGTGAGAATGACGTACCAGCTTGCCGCAGACATGCATACGAGAATCAGCAAAGTCGATTTGGCGACGATATCGCCTGCAGCCCAGAGGGCGGCCAAGCCGTAGGGATTGTTTGCGACTCCGATCTGCGCAGCATGGGCGGCAGGCAGCCACATCTGGCCTATCACAAGTGCAATAGCGTAAGGCAGGAGTTGACGAAGTTTTAGCATGAATCGCTCCAGAATAAAAAATTGAAAGCCGTAGTCGAGCGCTGGTGCACACAACCGGTATTAAAGGGGGGGGACCGACCGGCTCCTGATCGGGGTATCAGGGCCGGTACCGTTATTGAAGCTTCCAGACGTACTGCATCTTGGTCCAGGATTGCTCGGGAGCGCCGTCTACCGTGGCCGGCTTGAACTTGCACAAACTCAGGCCATCGCGCGCTGCCTTGTCCAGCTCTGGATAGCCGCTGGACTTTTGTACCTTCGCATCCAGCACTGTGCCGTCCACACCGATCAGGAAAGCCAGCGTCACCACGCCCTCTTCCTCATTGCGCTGGGAGGCGCTGGGATAAGGCGGCTTTCCGCACTTGCTGGGATCGACCACCGCCGCCGTTCGGCTAGGCCCCTTATCCACAGAAGGTGCGGAAGGTGCCGCTGTGGGGGCAGGCGGAACCGATGTTGCCACCGCCGTGGCGCTGGCCGAAGCAACCGGAAGAGTGACTGTCGGCGTCGTCTGTGGCGGCCTCACTACCGGGGCCGGCTGCGGTTTGCTGGGCATAGGGCTAGGCTTGACCTCCGGTGCTGCTTTCGGTTGCGGAGGTGATGGCGGTGGTCGGCGCTCCTCCAGGATCGCCACCTGGACCGGTTCAATGGCCGAGCGGGCAGGCGCTTTTTGCATTCCATTGAGCAACCCATACGCCAGACCAATATGCAGTGCGATGACCAGTCCAATACCAATCACGCGCTTTGAAGAAACCATCTGCTCGGACGAAAAGGACAAAGTCATGGCTTGTCGCCTTCCCGGGATACAGTTCTGCCGGTATCGTTATATGGCGTAAAAGAAGGCTGGCCCTGCCAGTCTGTCATTAGTGCGTACCACACGAGAAGGAAGCGCATCGTCAGGCTTTCCTGCTGGCTTGATACGGCCCCGACACCATTTTGATGGTGTCCCGTTCATCCCGATCATCAGTCACAAAGATGTGGAAGCTGCTATCGGCTGCAACGCGTACGACGATGTGACCATCAGTGCTTTTCAAGCGCGACAGCAAACGATGATTCATGACCAGGTTTTCCTTCATCACGGTGGTGGCAAAGACATCGCGCGGGCCTGGGTACAGGCGCTCGCTGAAAAGACGTTCAAGTTGTACCTGTTCGGGATGCGATATATGCCAGGTATGGATCATCCAGGCTTGTGGGCGCAATAGCCGTACCGTATCGGCGCTGAGCCCGTCGAACATACAGTGGTGGTCAGCAGTGGCCACATCGACCCGCCCAGCTGCGCGTGCAGCAGCAGTGAGGACATCGCGCCAGGGCTGGTCGCCATCATAGGTATAGCTGGTCAAGTCGGCACAGCTGAAATAACGGAAGTTTCCGTAATCGACGCGAATACCCGCCGAGCACAGGTTCTCGTTGGGATAGTCCTTCCGCTCCAAGCTCGCAAGCGGCGGGAACATATGGATCGTATCCTCGCCACGACCGGTCCACACCTCACCGGAAGCCACCAGGTTGCGTACGCTGAACGGCTGGCTCGCAGCGTGGTAGCCCTTGCCCACGAACTGTCGTTCAGTCCCGACTTGGAAGCGTTGCACGTCCTGCTTTTTGTCGACACGACTCTTGATGTAGGAAAAATAATTGGCCGCGAACGGCGCCTTCCAGACGGTGGGATAGTCATACGAGGGATAACCGCGATCCACTACGGTGGTAATCGGAACGATCTCGGCCACATCGGTGACGCCCGAGAGCGCATAATCACCGATGCCGGAACGAGGCGACCTGGGCGTAGGATCCCCCGTGTGGTCTGGATGGAAGTGCGTGACGAACAGATAATCCAGGGCCGTACCGCCGGTGTCGCGCAAGCGCCGCTGCAAATAGCGGCCGATCCACTCCCCTGCCCGCCGCGAGGCGTTGGGACGCGGCTCGAACGAGGTCTCCGGACCGTCGGCCGTATCGCCGGCATCCATCAGCAAGGTGGTACCGTCGGGTAGCACCATCAACGTGGCATTGCCGCGTCCGGTGGCGATATGGTGGATATCCAGCAAGCCAGGCTGCCATGGCGGCAAGGACTGTCTGGGTTGCGATGTGTCCTGCATCGGCTCGGATGAGGCGACCGGGGCGGCGACCGCCAGGCTGGCTGGCAAGCCTTCGCTTGCGATGACTGGCGCACCGAGAATGGCTTGCAAGAGGTGTCGCCGTTTCTGATCGATGGGCATCATTGCTCCTTGTTCAAAAATGAGTATTGAGGGTCACGCCCAGCGTGCGCGGAGCACCAACGTATTCGGCATTGACTACCTGGGTCGAGCGGGTCAGGATGTAATAGGAGTTAGTTAGGTTCTTGACCCAGAAGGTAAGCCCCCACTTGCGATCACTGCTGTCATAACCAACGCTGGCATTGACCATGCCGTATGCAGGGTTGCGCAGATTGGGGTCCTGGGTGGCTCCGGTGTAATAACTATCGATCCAGCTATAGCTGGCTGATCCGGTCAGATACCCACCCATCTCAAGGGGCAGGTTCACGTTGGCTGCCACCGAGTATTGATCCTTGGGCGAATTACCCAGCGGGTGACCGGTGTTATTGACCGAACCCACGACAAAATTGTCATAGACGCCTTCCAGACGACTGTAGCCCAGGCTCAGATCCAGCCATCTGAACGGACGGTAGGCCAGTTCCAGTTCGCCGCCATTGACCGTGGCGCTAGCTGCGTTGACGATATTGAGTACGCCGTTGGTGGAATTGAAGACCAGCTCTTGCTTGTCCTTGTATTTCATGTGAAATACCGAGCCATTCAGACGCAGCTTGTTCTCCAACCATTGCGACTTGAAACCAGCTTCGTAGTTGGTCACGCTCTCGGGCTTGAACGTAGTGCGGAAGATGTTGGCAGTGGCGGCCTCAGTATTAAAGCCGCCGGCGGTAAAGCCCTTGGTCACGCTGCCGTAGGTCATCAGATTTGCCTGCGGCGTCCAACTTACGACCACCCGTGGAGTCATCTGGCTCCAGCTTCCGGTGGCACCGCCAACATTGTACGAGTTGGCCGAATTGCGGAAGTCAGTGCGCGCAAGCGATGCAGTTTTTTCATCGTAGGTGTAGCGTACGCCGGCCGTCAGGTCCACTTTTGCTGGCAGATGCACGGTACCGTCACCGAAGAGCGCGTAGCTACTTGTATTGACATTGGCATCCGAGAGCACATCACCAGATACCGCACCTGTGCGCGCTGCCAGACTAGTGGTGCGGAGTTGTCGGGCGCCTGCTTCGTTCATCAGATAGAGGCCGGTGATGAAATCGAAATACTCCCCCTTCGGACTGGCATACCGCAATTCCTGAGACAGCGTGCCAACCTGATCGCGATCACCGTTGATGGCTTGCGCCCCCGCGGTCAGGAAGCGGAAGTTGGTGCCAACGCCCGAGTAGATTTCACGCGACTGCGAGGCGCGATAAGCCGTGATGGAGGTAATCTCGCCCGACCCCATCTTCCAGTTTACCTTGGCCGACACGCCGTAGAGACTGCGCTGAAATGACTGATCGATGCCCAGTTCGGAAGTACGATAATTCCCATCATTGCCCAGAGTATCGGAAGACAAGGTACGACCGCGATTCCAGTCATCGCCGTAGTCCACGCTGAAGGTCGCCTCGGCATCTTGGTTGAGCTTCATACGCAGTTGCGCGCGCAAGGCGCGGCTATTGAGGTCATCTTCTTCACGGCCGGTCAGCCGATCACTGCCATAGCCGTCGTGGTGATGCATGTTGGCGGAAATCTTGATGGCGGCAGAATCGCTTAAGGGGACGCTCGCCAGCCCAGTTACCTGGCGATCACCGTAGCTTCCTACGGTCGTGTGCGTTTCCACCACGCGCTCATCGAAGGACGGAACGCGGGTGTTGATGACGATAGCGCCACCGGTCACATTGCGACCGAACAAGGTGCCCTGCGGTCCCTTCAGAATATTGATGGAATCGAGATCGTACAGCTCGAAGCTGGAAGCGCTATTGCGCGGAATGAAAACATCGTCCACCACGACAGCCACTGGTTTGCTCACGCCCATCTGAGAGAAGGTATTGCTGACCCCCCGGATGGCGACCGTCGGATTGTTCTGACTGAATGACGACACCAACAGACTCGGTGTCAGTCGCGACACATCCTGCAGACTCTGCACCCGAAATGCATCGAGCGTCTTGGCCGACAAGGCGGTCATGGAGATCGGGACGCTCTGGGCGGACTGCGAGCGCTTCTGGGCGGTCACGGTCACGGTGCTTAAGGTTCCTTCGTCCCTGAACAGCTTGATCTGTTTGCCTTGCTGCTCGCCTACGTTCAGTCCGGTTCCCTCAACCATCTGGCGCAATGCCTCGACCGGGGTATAGCTGCCATGAACGGGGGTGCTGATCAGTCCGTCCATGCCTGCGGGACGGATGACCTTCAGCGATGTCTGCGCCTCTAGGGCCGTGATGGCTTGCTCCAGTTCCTGTGCCGGCAAGTCGAACATGGAGCCGCGAAAGATGATGGCGGCATTACTTCCGTCCATTTTGACGTATAAACCGGAATCTGCCAGAAGCGCAGATAAGGCCTGCTCATCTGACAGCTTACCTTTGACCCCGCTGGTACGGGCCTTGGACACATCATCCAGATTGTAGATAATCTGCATTCCGGATTGGGCGGAATAGATATCCAGAGCGGTTTTGAGCTCTCCGCCTGGGATATTCAATTCATGGAGCTGCTCTGCATGGGCGACGACGCAGAGTGTCAAGGTAGAAATCGCCAGTGCGATTCGGTTATGCATCATTCCATTCCTCTTGGTTGGGTGAGTTCTGCTTTCCCCTTCTAAGACGAGTGAATGAAGACTATCCGGTATGCGCGACGCCGATTTTTATTTCGTTGCCGGTCTCTTGGGCCGTCAAGCCAAAACCACTTTGCAGCAGACGTACGAAGCCATCGACGTTGTCGACATTAAAGCTGCCACCTATCCGGATCTGCGCAGCCAGAGGATCATTGATGATGATTTTTTTCTTGGTGTAGCGATTGAACTCGCTGGCGGCTTGCGCCAGCGTCATCTGGTCAAGCACCAGCTTTGCTTGGCGCCAGCTCAGTTGGTGTTCGATTGAT
>NZ_BADI01000895.1:0-3132 GCF_000333555.1 Herbaspirillum sp. B65
GGGCACGGCGATAGTGCAATTGATGCAGTTGGCCGCTGGACCACTGGACCGAATGCGCGAAGGACGGTTGATCATGGCGGCCAATATTTCATGTGGGCCAGTCCAAACCAAGAATGATGTCCGCGATATGTTCCGGGCCCGGTACGTACAGCAGATGTGGCTGGTCGGCGATGGCATCAGCAATCGCTGCGATGACATACTCAAGAAGATCGCCCAGCTATGCAACGTTAATTACAAGGCGCTCAAGCAGTTCGATGAGGCTGGTGGTTTCAACCACGCCCGCTTCTCCCGGCCCCTGGACGAACCAGCACGCTTGCGTTGGGATGCGTTCAAGCAGGGCTGCGAAGGTCCGGCACTGGGCGGTTGCCGTGGGGCCATGGAAGAATTGGGACAACTGGTCGTTCTGGAAGAGCTCAACGAACTCCTGTCGATTGAAGCATTGGCGCGCGCTGGCACGCTATCCGCCGATCAAGCCAAGACACTCGCACAGCTACAAGCAAAATACCAAGACGACGGTCATTTCGAGACCTTGCGCGATGCTCTCGGACTTGATTCGTTGGAGGCCGCCAAGTCCTTGCGTGCATCTCCGCTGTCGGATGTGCTGGCCACGCAATTGCGACAGTTACAGCAGAAATACGAGGATCGCACATTGCTCGCAACTGAGGATTTCATCGACGTCAGCAGAGAACAGATGCTGGAATGGGGCGAGATGGCGCGCGCCGAAGGGGAGCTCCTGACGCCGCTGGAGCTGGCAGTGCGCAGCCGCCTGGAAGCCAAGGCCAGAACTAGCACGCTCAATATCGATTGCTGGAAAATGCCGCCCGCGCCTGACAGCGAGGACGAAGCACAAGAATTCCAGGTGCGTCGTGAAAAATCACTTACTCCCTATGAACATGCACTACTGCAGACCTTGCGGGTGCGCCCGAGCAATGATGCTGCCGGGTCTTTGGAGGCAGGCCACAGCGTGACCAACCACGACTTGGCCGAGCAGAAAATGGGAATGGCACTGCCTGTCTCTGCCCAGCTACAAGAACTTCTGGCAAGTCTGCGGCATCATCAACTCGATAAAGTGCTGCTCCCCTTCGACTACACGCATCTGACGCCGGAAACTACGCAATCCATCGCCAATATTTTCCTCAACGAAAAAAGTCGTATCGGTAATGCCAAGGATGCCATCACCACGCGATGGAATATGCCAGGCTACATCGTTCCGACGCTGGTTGTGCAAATCGCGCGCGCGACATTCATGGGTGTGGGTGGCACCGGATTCTTCTTTCTGCTTCAATCCGGTGCCGGCCTGGCGCGCTGGAGTATGCGAGACTCCTTTAGCTGCAAGCCGGGTGAGGGTCCTAATCACAATTCCATGATTTTTTCCTATGCCATGATGGGAACTTCCACATTGGCACTGGGTTTTGCGCTACTGGCTGCATGGGGTGGTCCTCAGTCGGTGAATACCGCGCGGGTGCGCCGTGAGTTCTTCACCCGCAAGGAGGGACGGCCGTCGTTCATCGAAATGTTCCGCCAGCACTACTTCTACTCGGCACGTCGTGCGGTCACCGACTATGCCGGCGAGCGGCTGTTCAGAGGTCCGAGAATCAAGACCCAAGCTCGGGCATTGATCACGCAAGCCCATGCCCGCCTTGATGCGCTCAGTGGTTCCAGTCCGGCGGCTGCACAAGATGCTCCAGGCGTCGTTGAGCAATCGGCGATATCGCCGCCGACAGAAGGCGCGAACGATCGATCGACGGTTACGCAAAATGATTCGATCTGGGAGGTGGTATGAGTGATGATAAGAGTACTTTCGACGACTTCGTGCGTGCACTGGGTCAGCAGATGGAAGTGCCACTGGATCCTGGACCGGGTCTGATCAGGCTGGACCTAAATGGTGTACCGTTCATGATCGCGTATGACCCGGTGCAATGGGGCGAGGATGGCCTGTTGATGGCGTGCGATTTCGGCGAGATTCCACAGGAAGACCGCTGCGCCATTCTTGAATCGATATTGGCGGCCAACCGTGATCTGCATGGATTGCATTCTCCGGTGTTTGCCATCGATGTCGATTCGGGCCACCTCCTGTCGATGTCAGTGTTGCCGCTGGAAGGCCTGGACCCGAGCCAGACCATGCTGACCATGATGAAGCATGTGGCCGTTGTCGATTGTTGGGAAAAGACCCACTTTCTTTCAACAGAGCCAAGCTGAGACGAATCTGCGCCGCCATAGTATGCCCCTCCAGATGCGTTTCCTCGATGCCAGGACAGTCCTGTGGGCCGTCAAGCCGGGTCAGGACTGTCTTGCTATCCGTCTGTTTAGGTGCGTCAAGGATTGAGATAACGCTCATTGCCGACGATGCCCAGCTTCTTGACCTCGAGGCGTTGGGCTGCAGCCAGAACGGCGGCAACATTCCGATAGGCCACATTGCTATTGGGACGAAGATGAACTTCGTCCTGATCTTGTTGTTGTGCAACATCGCGCAAGCGCGCCTCAAGTTCCGCTTCGGAAGCGACAATCGTTCCGTTCCAGAGGATCTTGCCGTTGTCGGTGACATCGATGGTCACCACGGCAGGCAGCTTGGGCGATGTCGTTGGCGGGGCCGGCACTGGCATGTTGAGATTGACCATGTGATTCTGAATCGGAATCGTGATGATGAACATGATGATCAATACCAGCATGACGTCAATCAGCGGGGTCATGTTCATTTCCAGTATGGGCGTAGCCTCGTCCCCATCTTGAGTATCGATCTGCATTGCCATGTATTCTCCTGAATGTTTCCTGGATCGGGCGCTCAGGGGCGAGCAGCAGGTTCCAGAATGAAGCCGATCTTTGCAATTCCAGCCTCCTGCGCCGCCATGAGAGTACGTCCGATGAACTCATAGCGTGCCGCCTGATCCCCGCGAAGATTGACCTCAGGCTGCGGTTTGCGGTCAGCGACAGCCTTTAGACGCGTCACCAGCGTTGCGCGATCAGCGATCGCTTCTTCGTTCCAGAACACCTGCCCATCACTGCGCACGGCAAGGTTGATGTTATCTGCCTTGGGTTGATAAGGGCGATTGATCTCATTGGGAAGCTTGATGGGTACCGTATGGGTAACGACCGGAACGGTGATCAGGAAGATGATCAGTAGACCAGCATCAC
>NZ_BADI01000894.1:0-1610 GCF_000333555.1 Herbaspirillum sp. B65
TCATTCTCGATCGCTTACTGGAAAGGGGGCGACGTGGCGGTCGAATCGATCCTGTACCGCGCTCAGTATTTCGACAAGATCGTGGTGTGGGGCGGCGAGAGCGCGGTGCGCCATGCACAGAGCTACGTCGGTCCGGGCTTCGAGATGATCGCATACGACCCGAAGGTGTCGATCTCGATGGTCGGCCAACAGGCCTTCGGTTCGGATGAGGTATTGCGCGAGGTGGCCATGCGCGGCGCGGCCGACGTCCTCAGCTTCAACCAGGACGCCTGCAACGCGAGCCGTTTCCAGTTTGTCGAAGGCGACACCGAACAGTGCGACCGCTACAGCGCCCTGCTGGCCGAGGCAATGGGCATTGACGTGCGCTACGGCGGCGGTCACTACCTGCCGACCCCGGCCGATATCCGGGACGAGGTCGACATGCTCAAGATGCTCGAACCGGTATACGCCGTTTTCGGTGGCTACGAGGGACGCGGCTTGGTGGTCCGTTCGGACGAGCCGGTCGGCTTCCACCCCAACGTCAAGACCGTCAACGTGGTCCAGGTGAGCAGCCTGGCCGACGCGCTGCGCTATGTCACCGTGGCCACCCAGACCGTTGGTGTGTGGCCGCCGTCGCGCAAGCGCGAACTGCGCGACGGGCTCGCCAGCGCCGGCGTCCAGCGCATCGTTTCGCTGGGCGAGGCGAATGCGCCGGGCAGCTTTGGCGGCATGCCGCACGACGCGACCATTCCCCTGCACCGCTTCATGAAATGGATCACCGAAGAAGGCGACGAAACACCGTGACATGTCCAGCATGATCACTACATCAACGGAACCCGGAGGAGAACTTTCCATGACCGCACTTGAACAAATCCTGAAGCTGACCACCATCGATGACCCTTTCCGCAACGCGCCGTCGAACCTTTACCAACTGCAGCTGGAAGCGGCCGCCGAGCGCTTCGCTCAGCGGCGCGAGCAAATCCCGGTGCTGAAAATCCGCGCCCGCGACAGCGGCGTCGAGGCCGTGCGCAGCCACGCCGACCTGGTACCGCTGCTGTTTGCCGACGCCAATTACAAGAGCTACCCGGACAGCTTCGTCGAGCAGGGCCGCTGGGACCGCATGTCGCTGTGGCTCCAGACCCTGTCGACCCATCCGATCAAAGGCATCGATTACGCCGGCATCAACAACATGGACGACTGGATTTACGCTCTGCGCAAGAATGGCCACCATGTGATGAGTTCGAGCGGCACCTCCGGTCGCAACTCCTTCTTGAACCAGAGTGAGGTCGACCGCGAGATGGGCTGGCGCCTGATGGAACAGGGTATCCGCTGGTGCGTAGGACGTTTTCGCGACAAGGAAAAACGCTACCCGGTATTCCTGCTGCTGCCGGCCCAGGGCTCCTACACCGCGACCGAACGCACGGCGCGCTTTGCCGAGGAAATCGGGCTCGATGGCGACATCCATTACATTTCCAACGTTCCGCAAAGCGCGACCGAGATGATGCAGATGATGCAACTGCGGCGCGCGATGGCGGCCGGTACCGCCAAGCCGAGCGAGATCGCCGAGGCCGAGGAGCGCGATCGCGCGCGTCAGCAACGGATCGCCGAAGACATGGCCGGCTCATCGCCAG
>NZ_BADI01000893.1:0-6595 GCF_000333555.1 Herbaspirillum sp. B65
GGAAGATGGCCGGCTTGTTGGCATGCCAAACCAGATGATGGCCAGCGGAATCCACGACACCGGCGGGATCGGCCGCAGCATCTGCACGGTCGGTTCGATGGTGCGCTCGACCCAGCGCCACCAACCGATGGCCACCCCCAGCGCAATGCCGGACACTGCCGCGATAAGATAGCCTGCCGTCACCCGCAGGCAACTGGCCATGGCGTCATAGATCCATTTGCCGCTGCTGTCCTGGGCCGCCTCATTGATGCCGAAGATCCAGTCCATCCAGGTCGCAAACACGCGCGAGGGCGCCGGCAGCAGCGAGGCCGGGATCATGCCCGAGCGGGAGAATGCCTCCCAGCCCAGCACCAGCAACAGCGGCACCGCAAAGCGCCACTTGGCTTCCGACAGGGATTGCTTCCATCCACTCATGATCGTTCCTTGGGGCTAGTGTGTCGTCGTGAATCAATAACCGAGTTCGGTCTTGGGCTTGCCGGTCACGCTCATCAGGAAGCTGTAGTCCATGTTCTTTTCTGCCAGCGCCGAGACATCGCTGGAGACGTACCTCAAGTCCTTCATCATGGCGGCAATGGCCTTGGTCTGGGTGCGGTACATGCGATAGTCGGGATAGGCATTGTTGAGCGCCTCGGTAGCGATCTTGGCATCCAGCCCGGTACCCTTGACGATGCTATTGATCCAGCCCTGCTTATCCTTCTGCAAGCCATCGACCAGCTTGACCACGGCGGCTACCGTTTCCCTGACTTCGGCCGGATGTTCCTTGATCACATCCGAACGCGTCACGATCAGGTTGGTCAGGCGACCGGCAGCCTGGTCATAGGGATAGGCAAAATGCTTGCCAACCCCGGTCATGCGGATCTGCGAAGCGAAAGGTTCGACCGAGCAGATCAGTTCCACCTCGCCGCGTGCCAGTGCGGCTGCATGGTCCGAGGGATTGGGGATGTTGATGAACTGCACGTCCTTGGAAGGGTCGATGCCATGCCCGGCCAGTTCGCCACGCATGTGCAGATCCTGCGCATTGCCGCGCGAAGCGGCAATGCGGAAGGGCTTGCCCTCGGCCTTGTATTGCGCAATCAGCTTCTTGAGACCGGCCCAGTCGTCCGCACCCAGCTTGCTGTCCTTGCCCACCAGCATCTCGGAACCGCCATTGACCTGGCCCGACACCGCTACCAGATCAAAGCCCTTGTCCAGCCCGCTGACGTAGGCCAGGTAAGTCACCTGGGCGATATCCACGCTCTTGGACACCAGTGCGGTCAGGGCATCGCTGCCGGCGGTGAAGTTGATGCCTTCAATCTCCACGTTCTGGGCCAACGCCGGCACCATGGCCATGGACATGCAATGCGCACACTTGGCATAGGCCAGCTTGATCTTCGGCTTGGCCTGGGCCAGCGCCGAGCCGGCGCCCAATGCAGTACAGGCCAGCAGGGTAGCCAGGGCGGCGGCCTTGAAGGACAGGCCGAAGGGGGACTTGCGGACTTGCTGTTGCATGGTGTTCTCCCAGATGAACAAGCGAAAAAATATTTTGTGACAATCCTGTTTTCTATTGCCACCGTTTATGCAAAGCCTGTGCCAGCCAGAAATGGCGCATCGCAAGCGCTGGGAATTGCCCGAACAAGTCCGATCTGATGGGCTTTCCGCTGATCCCGCCAGCCATGATGGGCCATCAGCAAGAAGCGGAAACGCACCAAACAAGTCCATCCTTGCGGTCAGAATCAAAAAAATGCCCCGATGAAGTGCAACAATAAGAAAGAAACTTTGTGCCTTGTTTTTTATTATTTTGTGACAATCAACCCGCACAATTTTCCGTTATGATGACGGGCAAACGCCATACCGCATCCATCCCAGACCTCATGAGCACCTCTACCGCCAGCAGCACCCGCAAGAAGCACAACAAGCACGAGAACCCGGACAACAGCCCCTTGCCCGGCCAGGCCTTCAGCGTGCGCCCGTTGGCCGGCGACGCCATCTACGAACGCATCGTCGGCGCCATCATGGAACACCGGCTCACTCCCGGCACCAAGCTGGTGGAAGAAAAGCTGGCCGGCATCTTTGGCGTGAACCGCACCCGCGTGCGCGAGGTGTTGGCACGGCTGGCGCATGAAGGCCTGATCATCACCATCCCCAACCGCGGCGCCTTCGTCGCCAGCCCCACCCCGGAAGAAGCCCGCAACATCTTCGCTGCACGCCGCCTGCTGGAGCCGGCCCTGCTGCGCCACCTGTGCGAACATACCCGGCCCGAGCACATCGCCCTGCTGCGCGCCCATGTCGCCGAAGAAGCCCAGGCCCGCGCCGACAACGACCGCCGCGCCATCATCCGTCTATCCGGCGAATTCCACATCCGCATCGCCGACATGGTAGACAACCCGGTGATGAGCAAGATGATGCGCGAGCTGGCCTCGCTGACCTGCCTCATCATCGTGCTCTACGACTCGCCCACGGTACCGGCCTGCACCCACGACGATCATGGCCACATCATCGACGCCATCTCCGAGGGCCGCACCGAGGACGCGATTGCCACCATGCTGGAGCACCTGCACCACATCGAAAGCGTGCTCGACATGTCCACCCCGCAAGGCGAGGACGACGATCTGGAAGCCTTGCTCGGCATGGGATGAATGCGGCGTATATGGATGCTTAAGGACGCTTTAAGCTCGCTTTGAGGTAGTCTGGAGGCTATGCCGGGCAGCGCAGACTGCCGGCCTCATCATCACCAGGAGACGAGATCATGCAAGCATCCAGCCCGCAATTGCTGCTACGGCACGACCAGCGCGGCATCACCACCCTCACCCTGAATCGCCCGCAGCAATTCAATGCGCTCTCCGAAGCCATGCTGCAGGCCCTGCAGACGCAACTCGACGCCCTGGCGCACGACGACCAGGTCCGCTGCGTGATCCTGGCCGCCAATGGCCGCGCCTTCTGCGCCGGCCACGACCTGCGCGAAATGCACGCCACTCCCGAGCAGGCTTACTACCAGCAATTATTCGAACGTTGCAGCCAGCTCATGCAATCCTTGCGAGCGCTACCGGTGCCCGTGATCGCCAAGGTCCAGGGCCTGGCCACGGCCGCAGGTTGCCAGTTGGTGGCCAGTTGCGACCTGGCGGTGGCCGCCGACAGTGCGCGCTTTGCGGTCTCGGGCATCAATGTCGGCCTGTTCTGTTCCACCCCGGCCGTGGCCTTGACGCGCAACCTGCCCATCAAGCGCGCCTTTGAAATGCTGGTCACCGGCAAGTTCATCGATGCCGCCACCGCCGCCGACTGGGGATTGATCAACCAGGCCGTGCCCGAGACGCAACTCGACGCCGCCACCGAAGCCCTGGCGCGCGAGATCTGCAGCAAGCCCGCCATCTCGATGGCACGCGGCAAGGCCCTGGTGTACCGGCAGCAGATGATGGCGCTGCCCGATGCCTATGCCCACGCGGCCGAGGTGATGGCCTGCAACATCATGGACGACGAAGCGATGGAGGGGATCGCGGCGTTCCTGGAAAAGCGTGCGCCGCAGTGGCCGTCGACGCAGGCTTGATGGCGGCGAGGGTGACTTGCGCACCGGCACCATGGCAAGCGCTCAGGTTTTCATCAGGTACCACAGCACGGGCGCGTCATGGGCATCCAGGTCAGGTAGCGAGCTGTGGGTGGCCCGGATAAATGATAAGGAATTAGAAAGTTAACCAGAAGAAAAACTAAATATTTCTATAAAACGCTCTCGCCTTTTGAGATATCGTAAAAGAGGAATCGCCAGCAATGACGCGGCCATCCGCGATCTTCCGATCGAACTTTTTACGCCATTTTTACGACGGACATTTAAAGTTTTACCTGGATTAAACGTCACAAAATCTAAGCTTCATGCTCCTCAACCCGTGGAGCATCCAGCATGAACCGCCGTCCCTCACAACAAGACCAACAAGATCCAGAACAACTCGTCCGCTTCACGCCGCTGGGGCGGCGCCGCCTGCGCAATGCGCAACTGGCCGGCCTGGCCACACTGGCGGCAGCTGCTGCGCTGCTGACCATCGCCGTGATCGCGCCGGCCCAGGCGCAGGAAAGCGTGGCTGCTGCACCCGCCGCCGCTGCCGCAGATACCTCTGCTTCACCGCTGCATCTCACCGGCAATATCGGCGTGGTCAGCCAGTATGTGTTCCGTGGCACCACCCAGACCAATCAGAAACCGGCCCTGCAAGGCGGCTTCGACCTGAACCATGACAACGGTCTCTATGCCGGTGTGTGGCTGTCCAACGTGAGCTGGATTTCCGATGGCAATCCAGCCGCTTCGGCCAGCCTGGAAGCCGATCTCTACGGCGGCTGGAAGCCTGCCTTGAACGACTGGCTCAGCGGCGACATCGGCGTGCTGCACTATGCCTACCCCGGCAGCTATCCGGCCGGCATGACCAAGCCCGATACCACCGAGCTCTACCTGGGCTTGGATGCCAAGTGGATCGCCTTCAAGTATTCCTACAGCACCGGCGATACCTTCGGCAATGCCGGTACCAGCGGCACCACCTATGCCGACCTGTCGGTGAACCATGAACTGTTTGCCGGCATCAACGGCCTGGCCCACATCGGGCGCCAGCACTATACCGGCCCCAATGCCTCCAGTCTCTCCTATACCGACTGGAAGCTGGGCCTCAGTCGCGACTACTCCGGCTACGTGCTGGGTCTGGCCTACACGGGCAGCAATGCGCCGGGACGCCGGCTATACCATCCGCGGCAAGAACATCGGTCGCAACCAGTGGGTGGCGTCGATCAACAAGAGTTTCTGAGCTGCGTTTATCTGAAACGACAATGTGAACCGAACGTGAGAATGGGTAAGGAGGTGAGTCATCATGCGTAGCCGTCTACACTGGAAACGTGGCGAAGATCGCCTCCACCCGCTCTCGCCGCGTCATCTGTTTTTGCGTACCGCGCAGCGGCACCGCTATCGCTGCGTGCTGGTGGCGCTGCTGCTGTTCCTGATCTGCGCCAGCCTGGCGCCGCTCACGCAAGCGGTGGTGCCCTATCGTTCGGAGCAGGACTACGGTCCCTCGCCGCAGGCCTTGCAGCATCGTGAGGAGTGCCGGCGCCAGATCGGCCAGGCCATGGCCGGCAAGATAGAGGGCGAGGAATTCGTGGCCCGCAGTGATCACGCCTATTTCCGCTACGTGGTGCGGCAAGACTTGCGGGAAGTCATGTTCATCTGCGATGCAGGCAATGGCCAGATCCGCCGCCAGATTGATCTATGGGGGGATCTTTAGGTTCATATCGCGTTAGAACCCCCTGACTACGGTTGGGCTGGACAAGCGTCAAGGCTGACGGCAAGATGCGGCATCCTCATCGCTATTGCCATCATCCGACCTGCCCATGCAAGCCGATTACAACACCATCCTGCAATGGATCTACCTGTTCAATTCCCTGGCCCTGGCGCAGCTGGCCCTGAAGCAACTGGGCCGGCGTCGCAAGGCGCGGCAACTGGAGCAGCGTTTCCGTGCCGCACAGACTGCCGAGTGGCGCAACACCGCGCCTGAATTCATGACGGCCCGCCTGGGCCCGCCGCAATCCCAGCAGATACGTGAAGACGGCGCCAGCCTGTACCGTTGGCGCGGCGAGCGGCACTGGCTGGAGGCAAGCTACCGCGACAATCAATGCCAAAGCGTGGACGTGTCGGATCATCAGGAAGACAGCTTCCCCACCATCAACACCTACTTCAACTGCGCGGTACTGGCGGCACTGGCTTGTGCCTGGAAATTCTCAGGGCTGGCCGAGGCGCCGGAGTTGCCGGTGGCCGCGGCGGCCAAGCAATACCTGGCCAACTTCATCGTCTTTCTGGCAGGCTCCTGGCTGCTGTCCTTCGTGCTCAAGCGCCAGCGCCTGCTGCTCAACCTGGGCTGCATCGCCATGGTGGGGCTGGCGCTGCCGCTGCTGAACTGGCCGTGACCGGGCCATAGAGAACAAGCAGCCGGCAAGCTACTCGGCCACCACTTCGGCCACGCGATAACCGACGCCGATCTCGGTGAGGATGTGCACTGGCTGGGCCGCATCGTGCTCCAGCTTCTGGCGCAGGCGCTGCATGTAGATGCGCAGGTAGTGGCCATCTTCGGCATGGGATGGGCCCCAGCCGGCCACCAGCAATTGCCGGTGCGTGATGACGCGACCGGCGTCACGCAACAGGGTCGAGAGCAGGCGGTATTCGATCTGCGTCAGGTGCAGGGCTTCGCCATTGCGACTGACGCTGCGCGCCGGCAGATCCACCACCACCTCCCCCAGACGATACCGTCCACTGGACTGACCCGCCCCTGAGGCGCGCGCATGACGCCGCAACTGGGCGCGCATCCGCGCCAGCAGCTCGGGCATTCCGAACGGCTTGACCAGGTAGTCGTCGGCGCCGGCATCGAGCGCTTCCACCTTTTCGGATTCCTGGGTGCGGGCAGAGAGGATCACGATGGGCACGCTGCTCCAGTTGCGGATTTCGCTGATGACCTGCTTGCCATCGGCGTCCGGCAGGCCGAGGTCGAGGATGATGAGGTCGGGCTTGCGGGTGCCGGCTTCGGTGACGCCCTCGCGGGCGTTTTTGGCTTCGTGCACGATGAAGCCTTCCTGTTCCAGCGCGCTCTGACCAGCTGCGGAT
>NZ_BADI01000892.1:0-1068 GCF_000333555.1 Herbaspirillum sp. B65
TCACCCGCGCCTATACCGAGGCGCGCCGCCGCCATCTGCTGGAGGCGCGCGGCTCGGCTGGCACCTTCGTGGCGGCGCCCAAGGTCGACTTGAGCCAGGTGATCGACCTCTCCATGAACATTCCACCACCTCCGGCCGGTGTCGATCTGGACGACCTGTTGCGCCAGGGGGTGTCGCAGATCCTGATCCATAGCGACGCCGACCTGCTGATGACCTACCACCTGGGCGGCGGCAGCAGTGCCGACCGCGCCGCCGGGGCGATGTGGTTGCAGCAACTGCTGGGGCACATCGATGAGCGCCGCGTGCTGGTCTGCCCCGGCGCGCAATCGGCGCTGGCCGCCTTGCTGTTGTCGCAGACCCAGCCCGGCGAGGTGATCCTGGCCGAGCCGCTGACCTATCCCGGCCTGCTGACGGCGGCCGTCCAACTGGGCCGACGCGTGGTGGCCGTGGGCGTCGATGGCGAAGGCATGAGGCCGGACCTGTTGCAGACCATGGCGCGCAAGCATGGCGCACGCCTGGTCTATCTGAATCCCACCCTGCACAATCCGACCACCCACACCATGCCCGCCGCGCGGCGCGCCGAGATCGCCGCAGTCGTCACGCGCCTGAACCTGCGCGTGATCGAAGACGACCCCTACTGGCGCTTCGCTGCGCACGCGCCCAAGCCGCTGGCGCACTATGCGCCGCAGCACGTGTTCTATGTCTCGACGCTTTCCAAGTGCCTGCTGCCGGGGCTGCGCACGGCCTATGTGGTCACGCCCGCGGGCGTGGGGCAGGAAGAGTTGCTGGGCGCGCTGCGCTCCTTTGTACTGATGTCCACGCCGCTGATGACGGCGCTGTCCACCCAGTGGATCCACGATGGCACTGCCGACAAACTGCTGGAAGGCATCCGCCATGAAGCCAGGACGCGCCAGGAGCTGGCATTGCGCACCCTGGGTGATGCCGACCTGGCCGGTGCGGGCGGTATTCATCTCTGGAAGGCGCTGCCGGGCCATTGGAACGGCCCGGATTTCGTGCTCAAGGCGCGCCAGGCCGGCTTGAACGTGGTGGCGCAAGACAGTTTCCAGG
>NZ_BADI01000891.1:0-1425 GCF_000333555.1 Herbaspirillum sp. B65
GATCATCACGCGGTTGTTGGTCGAGTACGAGGTCGCCGCAGCGATCCACGTAGCTCATGCCGCCCGCTTCGTTGATGCCTTCCTGCAGGATCTGGCCGGCCTTGTCTTCGCGGTAGTACATCACCTGGTCCTTGTCGACCGGTTCGTACAGTTGGCCGACCTGGCTGAAGATACCGATTTGGCGGAACAGGCCTTCCATCCCGAAGGTACGGGATTCATCGACCATGATGGGCACCACGCGCGGACCCAGGTTGGGGTCGCGTAGCAGTGCGGTCAGCACGCGCGAGTAAGCGGCGGTGGTGGAGATTTCACGGCCTTCGGCAGTGGGTTCCAGCATGGCCTGGAAGGCCGACAGTTCCGGCACCGGCAGCTTTTCGTCGGCGTGCACGCGGCGTTGCGGCAGGTAGCCACCGAGGGCCTTGCGGCGCTCGTGCAGGTATTGCATTTCCGGCGCGTCGTCAGCAGGCTTGAAGAACGGGATGTTCGGCAGTTCAGCGTCCGAGATCGGCAGCTGGAAGCGGTCGCGCATGGCGCGGATGGCTTCGTCGTCCAGTTTCTTGGTGTTGTGCGCGGTGTTGCGCGCTTCGCCGGCCTTGCCAAAGCCATAGCCCTTGATGGACTTGGCCAGGATGACGGTGGGCTGGTCCTTGGATTCCTGCGCGACCTTGAAGGCGGCGTAGATCTTGTGCGGGTCGTGGCCGCCACGGGTCAGGCGCCAGATGTCGTCGTCCGACATCTTGGAGACCATCTCCAGCAGCTTGGGATGCTTGCCGAAGAAGTGCTTGCGCACGTAGGCGCCATCCTTGGCCTTGTAGTTCTGGTACTCGCCATCGACGGTTTCCATCATCACCTTCTGCAGGATGCCGTCCTTGTCCTTGGCCAGCAGCTCGTCCCAGCCACTGCCCCAGATGACCTTGACCACGTTCCAGCCGGCACCGCGGAAATCGGACTCCAGTTCCTGGATGATCTTGCCGTTGCCGCGCACCGGACCGTCCAGGCGTTGCAGGTTGCAGTTGACCACGATGACCAGGTTGTTCAGCTTTTCACGGCCGGCCATGCCGATGGCGCCCATCGATTCCGGTTCGTCCATCTCGCCGTCGCCACAGAAGGCCCAGACCTTGCGGTTGTCGGTCTTGGCGATGCCGCGGGCGTGCAGGTACTTCAGGAAGCGCGCCTGGTAGATCGCCATCAAGGGGCCCAGGCCCATCGAGACGGTCGGGAACTGCCAGAATTCCGGCATCAGCTTGGGGTGCGGGTAGGACGACAGACCGTGGCCATCGGCTTCGCGGCGGAAGTGGATCAGTTGGTCTTCGGTCAGGCGGCCTTCCAGGAAGGCGCGTGCGTAGATGCCGGGCGAGGAGTGGCCCTGGATGTACAACAGGTCGCCGCCGTGGTCTTCGGTCGGGGCGTGCCAGAAGGGTGAGC
>NZ_BADI01000890.1:0-1450 GCF_000333555.1 Herbaspirillum sp. B65
ATGTGCCGGCGTTTNCAGGGCCAGTTCAACTTAATCTGCGAGTGCGTAGATTAAGTGTGAACTTGCCCTAGATAGACGCCGTTATCGGTGCGCAAACGTTTGCGCGGATGGGAGAATAGCACCGTGAAATCAGAAAATAAAGCTGCGGTGCAGCTTTTTTTCATCTCGCGTTCACTACAAAGGAAGTTTGATGCAGGCTGCCAGCCTCTGCAAAGCAGGACGGCGGGGAGCATCGCAACACGATGCGCCCCGCCGCCTGGAAGAAAGAAGCCGTATGAAGCGACATGCACGGGGTACCAGCGCAGCACCGCTCTCATGTCCGCACCCGTGCGCGGGATGGGAGGCGGCATACTTCAGGCCGGCACTGGTTCTTTGTCCCGTCGTGGCGTCACCGACGGCGCAGCATCCGGCGTGTGCCGATGTGCGCTCCGGGAAAATCGGGAAAAGAAGATCAGTGACTGAAATGGGTGCGCCGCCAGACGTAGGCACCGAAGGCACAGCTACCCACGACCACGTACATCAGGTACCACAGCAGCGCCTGGGCGCCATAGGCCATGAGCAATTCAACCAGTTTCATATTCATGCTTGTCTCCTCTTGCTTTTGATGGGCGGGCTGTTATTCGCCTGGCTTATCGTCCCAAGGGATGAAAATGTCTAAACGAGAATATCCCCGACTTGCTGCGGACGCTGTTGCCAGCCAATCTGGCCTAGGTGCCCTTCCACGCCGCGCCACGACAGTCCGTGCAAGCATCTTGCTACTGCCAAAAGATGATGTAAAGCATACATTGTTTTGCAGAGCAACAATCCAAGCCAGAGCTTCCGCCCGCCATTGCGCAATCCTGAACAATGGCTTCGCAATATGAAAACTGACCAGTCCTGGCGGGCTCTTTCGGGGTAAAAACGCACTAACGGTGTGCAGATACTTATTTTTTGATTAATTTTTTGCGTCGCAAAACCGAAAGTTGGAAAATCGTCGCCAAATGACGACTCGATGCGTCTTCTAGGGGATTTTGTGATGTTTTTGGGCGGCATCGTGTATCGGTCAGAG
This sequence comes from Herbaspirillum sp. B65, assembly GCF_000333555.1. Classification (NCBI taxonomy): domain Bacteria; kingdom Pseudomonadati; phylum Pseudomonadota; class Betaproteobacteria; order Burkholderiales; family Oxalobacteraceae; genus Herbaspirillum; species Herbaspirillum sp. B65. The sequence continues at coordinate 1,049 of NZ_BADI01000890.1, forward strand.
CAATAGCACGCAGACCGCCCTGATGTTCACGCCGCTGATATCTCTTTGCGCCACAAGACCAGCGTGCCCAACAGTCCGGCCAGGATGGAGCCGCCCAGCACCCCCAGCTTGAGCTTGGCTTCGAAATCCGGGCTCAAGCCCTGGAAGGCCAGGCCGCCGATGAACAGACTCATCGTGAAGCCGATGCCGCACAACATGCACACACCGATGAATTGCCGCGTGCTGGCCCCGCTGGGCGCGGCTGCCANGCCGCTACGTATCATCAGCCAGGCGGCACCGAATACGCCGACGGTCTTTGCCAGCACCAGCCCGGCGGCAATGCCAGCGGGATCGCTTCCACAGGTTGGACAGCGACATGCCCTGCAAGGACACGCCGGCATTGGCAAAGGCGACCATGGGCAA
>NZ_BADI01000889.1:0-88 GCF_000333555.1 Herbaspirillum sp. B65
ATGGAAGTGGCGCAGTTATTTCATGAACTGATTGAAGACAGCTATCACCCAAATACATACGCATATTACGCCGCAGACCCACAACAAC
>NZ_BADI01000888.1:0-2797 GCF_000333555.1 Herbaspirillum sp. B65
GCCCATTGCACGCGCATCTGGCTGACCCGCTCGCCGGCCCAGCGCGACCAGGTCAACCCGGTGGCCGAGAAGAACACCAACCCGATCACGATCCACAATCCCAGCAGCGTATGCAGGCGGCGCACGTTCAGCGGGCGTATCACATTGACCGCGCGCCGTTGCTTGCGCCCACGCCACCACAGCCACACGCCGCCCAGCGCCCCCAGCCACAACCAGGAGGCGGCCAGTTCGCTGTAGTTGCGGCCCAGTGAGCCCAGCATCAGGTTGCGGTGCAGGTAATCCAGGGTGGTGCGCAGCGGTAGCACGCCGCTGGTGCCATAGACGATCAGATCGCCCCTGACCTGCAGGCTCACCGGATCGACGAAGATGGCGCGGCTTTCCGAGTCACCCAGTCCGCTCTGGCTGAACATGACCCGCGTATTCCAGCCGGCTGCTCTGGCCGGACGCACTGCGAACAGGCGCGCATCCGGCCCCAGGAAGGCTTGCGCTGCCGCCACCTGGTCGGCCAGCGGTCGGACCACGCCGGAGGTGTGGTTGTAGAGTTGCTGCGCATACAGGTGCGACTCGATCTGTGGCGTAAGGACATAAAGCGTGCCGGTGAGCGCGGCCACCAGGATGAAGGGGCCGACGAACAAGCCGATGTAGAAATGCAGGCGCAGCAGCACCGCCTGCACGGCAGAGACCGTCGCACGGGCGCGGCTGGCAGCGGTGACGGCAGTGCCATCAGCGGCGGGCTGGAGGGAGTGGGTAGTCATGCAGGCAAGGTCGACGCGCAAGGCGGACGCAAAGGATCATCAGGTGCGCGATTGTAGGCTGCGCAGCCACGGCTGCGAATGTGGCAATTTGTCGCAGCCATGCGCCCATGAAAAAAGAGCCGACGGTAGTTACCATGCGGCTCTTCTGTGCCAGGTGCTTGGCGGTGCAGCCCGACTGCTGGTAGGCCGCATCCAGCGGATCACATGGGGTTTTCGTCGATCCAGTCGCCCGAAAAATCGAGGATGTAGGCAATGGCCTCGTCTTCGGTATCGAATTCATTGGTAGGCGCCTTGCGCTGGTAGCGCAGCTTGCCGCTGCCATCCTTGCCCTCGTGGATCACGAAGCAAGCCATGAATTTACCGTTATCGAGCGTCTTGATCTCTGGAATGACGGCATTTCCCTTGTACGGGAAGATCTGGGACATGTGATGAAACCTCCTTGTTGCGAGGCGCAATGCTAGCACAAGCCGGGCTTTCGCACCGGAGCGCCCCCTTGCCGCGAGGCCCATCAATGAGCACCTGGTCCACACAATTTGCAACATTGTTGCATTTGTGAGATATTTGCAACCAAGTTGCATCTATGCGACCGCATTTAAATATTGCCCGGACGTTCCCAGCCCACCATTTCCACTCTTTTCATGACCACCACCCAACGCCAGCCCGGCGATCGCCGGCTTCCCGTGACGGTGCTTTCCGGCTTCCTCGGTGCCGGCAAGACCACCCTGCTCAACCACATCCTGAACAACCGCGAAGGCCGCCGCGTGGCGGTGATCGTCAATGATATGTCAGAGGTCAACATCGATGCCGCGCTGGTACGCGACGGTGGCGCCGACCTCTCGCGCACCGAGGAAAAACTGGTGGAGATGAGCAATGGCTGCATCTGCTGCACCCTGCGCGAAGACTTGCTCATGGAAGTGCGCAAGCTGGCCCGCGAGCGCCGCTTCGATCAGTTGGTGATCGAATCGACCGGCATCTCGGAGCCGCTGCCGGTGGCCGAAACCTTCACCTTCACCGATGAAGATGGCGCCAGCCTGTCGGATGTGGCACGCCTGGACACCATGGTGACGGTGGTCGATGCCTTCAATTTCCTCAAGGACTACAGCTCCCAGGACAGCCTGCAGGAGCGTGGCGAATCGATGGGCGAGGAAGATGGCCGCACGGTGGTCGATCTGCTCATCGAGCAGATCGAATTCTGCGACGTGATCGTCCTCAACAAGCTGGACCTGGTCGCGCCGGCCGATCTGGAACGCCTGCACGCCATCCTGCACAAGCTCAACCCGCGCGCGCGCATGGTCACGGCGCAATTCGGCAAGGTTGCGCTGGACCAGGTGTTGAACACCGGTCTGTTCGACTTCGAGCAAGCCAGCCAAGCTCCCGGCTGGTTGCAGGAATTGCGTGGCGAGCACGTGCCGGAGACCGAACAGTACGGCATTACCAGCTTCGCCTGGCGCGCGCGCCGGCCCATGCATCCACAGCGTTTCTTTGATCTGGTCAACCGTGAATGGCCGGGCGTGGTGCGCTCCAAGGGTTTCTTCTGGCTGGCGACGCGACCGGCCCATGCCGGCTCCTGGTCGCAGGCCGGGGCCGTGTGCCGCCATGGACTGGCCGGCAAGTGGTGGGCCGCAGTGCCACGCGAGCAATGGCCGCAGGAACAGGAATCCATCGATTTCATCCTGCAGCAATGGGATGAGAACGTGGGCGACGCCCGCCAGGAGCTGGTCTTGATCGGCATCGAGATGGACCAGCAAGCCCTGCGCGCCCGTCTCGACGCCTGCCTGCTGTCGGACGCCGAGATGGCGCAAGGCCCGCTGGGCTGGGCGCGCATGGCCGACCCCTTCCCTGCCTGGGAGTGATGCGCATGGCTCGAAACCATCAGCAACTTGTGCCCGCGCGTGGCCGTGCTCAACTTCGGCCCGTCCTGCGTCGCGTGCGCTGGACGGATTTATAGAACAATAGGCTAGGATTATTGGCGAGCGGGCGCCTGGATCATCAGGGGAATAACGGTGAAAACGTCCCGCATTCGGACTAGGCAAAATCGCAAG
>NZ_BADI01000887.1:0-1399 GCF_000333555.1 Herbaspirillum sp. B65
GCATTTCGGCCGCATCGATGCGCATATCATCGAGCCCCTGATCGCCCAGATCCATGAATTGCGCCCGGATCTCATCGTGGTTTCCGGCGACCTCACCCAGCGTGCGCGCAGCAAGCAGTTCAAGCAGGCACGCCAGTTCCTCGATGCCCTGCCCCAGCCGCAACTGGTGGTGCCGGGCAACCATGACGTGCCGCTGTTCAATGTCGCCGCCCGGCTGCTGCAACCGCTGCGCCAGTACAAGCGCCATATCACCCCGGACCTGCAACCGAAGTACGTGGATGAAGAGATCGCGGTGGTCGGCATCAATACCGCCCGTTCACTGACCATCAAGGATGGCCGCGTCAATGATCGCCAGATCGAGCTGGCACGGCGCGAGCTGGCCGCCGTGGGCGAGCATCTGGTCAAGATCATCGTCACCCATCACCCCTTCGACCTGCCAGCGGGACCGCAGCATCACGGCCTGGTCGGTCAGGCGGTACCGGCCATGCGTGCCTTTGCGCTGTGCGGCGCCGACCTGCTGCTGGCCGGGCACGTGCATACCAGCTCGGCCGTCAGCAGTGCCGGGCGTTATCACATCCCCGGCTATTCGGCCCTGGTGGTGCAGGCCGGCACGGCCACCTCCACCCGTGGCCGGGGAGAAAGTAATTCCTTCAATGTGCTGCAGGTGGAAGCGCACCAGATCGTGGTGCATAGACTGGGTTGGGAAGCGGAGCAGAACAGCTTTGCACTGGCCGCGTCGCAGACCTTCGTGCAACGCGGCAGTGAATGGTTCGAGCAAAAACCGGATGGCCAGCTCGCTGAATAAGCCGCCGTCAGTGGCGGCACGTCAACGCAGGCTGCGCCGATAGCGGATCACATCGACCAGCAGGAACACCAACAGGCTCGCGCCCATCAGCGGCAGATTCCAGCCCAGCAGCAAGGCCAGCACGGCCAATGTGATGCGCTGCAGGGGCGGCAAGCGCATGACCGCTTCCATCAACGGCGCCAGACTGGCGCCGGCCGCCGGACGGCGGCGCCACCACATCAGGTAACCCAGCACGATCAAGCCGCTCAGGGCGAACCCAAAAAGCGCCATCAGGATCTGGTTGGCCACTCCGAACAGCACGCCCATATGCGCATCCACGCCCCAGCGCACCAGCTTGGCGACCAGCGGGAAGTTGGCGAAATCGGCGCGGCTGGTGATGACCATGCGATCGGCATCGATCGCTACCGTGTCGACCTGGGTCGGCCAGGAACGGTCCACCTCGCGCACCACCCAGGCCTGGTCGGCCGCGCGCGGCGGACGGATTTCGATATCGGCGGCGTCGATGCCACCGGCGCGGGCGATGTGCTGCACCATGTCGAAGCGCGCCGGGTCACCCACCCTGCGCATGGACATGTTCATGCCATGTGCGGCCAT
>NZ_BADI01000886.1:0-533 GCF_000333555.1 Herbaspirillum sp. B65
CGGTTTGCAATTAACTTTTTCGGACGCGGGTGATGGATTGGTAGAGATTGGCCTGTCTCCTAACCTTCCAAATGTCCAATTGAACGGACTCAAATTGTTCGAGGTTCCAGGAGCGTATGCCTTTAAGGTTCTGCATGATTGGGACGATGCACCGCTTTCAAGAACTGGCACGAGTGTCTTTCTCAAACTCGGATTAGCTGCCGGTGGTTTTTTATACGACGATGACGATACCAAATCGGTAACGGCTTTTGCAAAAGGAAGATGGGATGATTTGCCATCAGAGGAAACTTGAAGCCTCTGATCTCGCAAGGTCTTATCGATCTTTTCTAAAAAATGAATAAACATGGGCCGTTCGAAATTTTCCCATTAATGGCACCGAGAAAATCTGCTCCGGCATGCACTGCAAGAAAAACTCATGTTTTAGACGGCACCTCTGGAGTATGCAGAGAAGAGGCCAACTAAAAACAGTCATGCAGACCCGGCTGGACCTTGACACGGTGTCGCGCAGGAACGATAAATTCATCCAATGAACA
>NZ_BADI01000885.1:0-10757 GCF_000333555.1 Herbaspirillum sp. B65
CGATGCCGCGCAATTGCAGGATGGTGTTGCGCACGGCCGCCTCCAGCAGCACCGCAATGTTGCGACCGGCCGCAACAGGAATGACCACCTTGCGGATCGGCAGCCCCAGCACTTCTTCGTACTGCGCATCCAGCGGCAGGCGTTCGTAGTTTTCTTCCAGGGTACTGCGGCGCACCAGGTGCACGATGAGCTTCAAACGCATCTTGCGGCGCACGGCGGTCTCGCCGAAGATGGCCTTGATGTCCAGCAGGCCCAGGCCGCGCACTTCCAGCAGGTTTTGCAGCAGCGGCGGGCAGCGGCCTTCGATCATGTTGGGTGCGATGCGGGCGAATTCCACCGCATCGTCGGCCACCAGGCCGTGGCTGCGCGAAATCAGTTCCAGCCCCAGTTCGCTCTTGCCCAGCCCGGATTCGCCGGTGATGAGCACGCCCACTCCCAGCACGTCCATGAACACCCCATGCATGGTGATCTGTTGGGCCAGCTTCTTGGACAGGTACACGCGCAGGTAATCGATCACCTGGGCCGCCGGCAGCGGCGTGGAAAACAGTGGAATATTCTTTTCGTCGCACACCGCCAGCAGATCGGGAGGGGTCGACAGGCCCTGGGCGATGATGAAGGCCGGGGGCTCGCCGGCCACCAGCTCGGCGGTCTGGTAGGCGCGCGAGGTGTTGGAGAGGCGGTTGTAGTACTCGATTTCCTGGTGGCCGAACACTTGCAGGCGGCCCGGGTGGATCAGGTTCAGGTGGCCCACCTGGTCGGAGGCCGAGACGGCATCGCCGGAGATCAGGCGCTCGCCGCCGGGGAAGCCGGCAAACCAGCCCAGTTGCAGGGATTCACGGTTTTCTTCGTAGAGCTGCTGTATCGACAACGCGGAATAAGTGGGCATGTAGATCCGGTTCTGCTGGCGGTTGGATAGCGCGTGCGCGGCTGCTGAAGGACTCGGGAGCCAGGACTCAGCCGGCCTTTTCCATCGAACTCTGCCAGGTCACGATGCGGGCGTGTACCACGGCAGGATCGGTCTCGATGGCGAGTTCGTTGCGGAAGGCGTCGTCGGAAAACATCTCGGCGATTTCCGAGAGGATTTCTAGATGCTGTTGCGTCACATTGTCCGGGATCAGCAGGAACACCAGCAGCTTGACCGGTTGGCCATCGGGCGACTCGAAGGGAATCGGTGCGGCCAGCCGCATGAACAGCGCCAGCGGCGACTTCAGGCCCTTGATGCGACCGTGCGGCACGGCCACGCCATGACCCAGTCCGGTCGAGCCAAGACGCTCCCGGGCAAACAGGTTTTCGGAAACGGTAGAGCGCGCGATGCCGCTATTGTTTTCGAAAGTCAGGCCAGCTTGTTCGAAAGCTCTTTTTTTGCTGGAAACTTCCAGATCCAGAACCACGTTTTCTGGAGACAGGATTTTTGCGAGATTAGTCATGACGCTCAAAGAATTGCCACAGGCTGAAGCTTTGAGCAGGATTATAGGCTTGTTTGGGGAGGCCGGAACGCTTTGAAAGCGCTGAACAGGAGGTGAATTCAGGCCGAAAGCCGGGATTTGAGGACGGCTCTGGCCTGGATGTCGATGATAGGCGGCAACTTGTTGCTCTGATTACATTTTTACATTTCAATGCGACCGAAGATCAGCAGCACGTCGCCATTGTTCTTGTTGGACGACAAACGCGGCACGTAGGCGAACATGATCTTGGCTTTTTGCGTACCGATGGAGGCCAGTGGCAGCGGCACCGGGAAGGGGACGCTGTGGAAGTAATCCTGGCGGCTCATGAGCATGGCCGTGCCGCCCAGGCCCAGCTCCAGGCCGGTCTTGGCGATCGGGAACACCCATTCATAGGCATAGCCGGCCATGTATTGCGGATGGCGGTGCGAATCCTTGATGACGAAACCATACAGCGATTCATCGTCGCCCCGCTCATTGCGCAGGGTCTTGCCATAGCCCAGCCCCCAGGCGTGTTCATTGAGTTCGTTGAGTTTTTCGTGGGTGTAGGTGCTGCGACCGTGGTGCGCCACGCCGGAAAGATAGAGGGCGCCATCGCCCTGGTTCCAGATATTGGCGGCATGGTCCTTGGTCTGTTGCCACAGGCTGTATTGATTGTCATCGGCATGGGCGGCCGGAGCCAGGGCCAGCGCGGTAACGCCGAGCAGGGCCGAGCGGCGCAGCAAGGCAGTCAGCGTGGAAAAGGAAGCGGCCTGGCGCCGAGGCTGGGAGGTGGTTGTCATGGTTGTTGTAGAAGCAAAAAGCGGTCGTCCCATGCATTGCTGGCCGAAGCCGGGGAGCAGGAACGGGGTCATGCGGTGTTGAAGAAAACGGAGGCGTGGCAGGCAAGCTCATCCGCGAAGGGATGGACTGCAATGGTGATGAAAATATCCCGCTACTGCACTGTTGTGAAAAAGAAAGATGTTACCGAAAGCCCGCCGTCCTGGCTGTCAACCCGAGACGGCAAGCAGCTTGCAGCGCGCTGGCTGCAAGATCTGGTAACAATTTACTGACAGCCGGGCGGCTTACTGGCGCGCGTTGCGCAATTGCGAAGGCGGTTTGGCGCTGGAGAAATTGCTGCGCCAGGGATTGATGTCCAGCCCGCCGCGCCGCGTGTAGCGGGCATAGACGGCCAGCTTCTGCGGTTTGCAGTGGCGCAGGATGTCGGTGAAGATGCGTTCCACGCATTGCTCGTGGAATTCATTGTGCTCGCGAAAACCGATGATGTACTTCAGCAGCCGCTCCTGATCGATGGGCGCACCCACGTAGTGGATCTGCACGCTGCCCCAGTCGGGCTGGCTGGTCACCGGGCAGTTGGACTTGAGCAGGTGCGACACCAGCGTCTCTTCCACCGTGGCTTCCTCGGTATTGGCGCGCAGCAGGCTGCCATCGGGGTGCGAGTTGCCGGATATCGGTTCGATGTCCACATCCAGCCGGTCCAGCAGCAGGCCGGACAATTCACCGAACTGCACTTGCCCGAACTGGGCCGATTCGGTCAAGCTCACCTGGACATTCGCGCCGGCTGCGGCCGACAGGTCGGTGCGCAGCTTGTCCAGCAACTGTTCGCTGTTTTCCAGGCGTTCCTGGTTGAAGGAATTCAGATACAGCTTGAAGGACTTCGATTCGATGATATTGGGAGAATCGGCCGGCACCATGAAGCTGGCGATGGCGATCTGGGGTTTGCCGCGCAGGTTCAGCCAGGAAATTTCATAGGCGGTCCAGAAGTCGGCGCCGAAGAAGGGCAGGGTGCCGCTGATCTGCAATTCGGCGCGCTTGGGCGCACGCGGGATCGGGAACAGCAGGCTGGGGTCGTAATGGGTCGGATAGGGCGAGCTCTTGCCCAGGGGCGAGCTTTCCGGCGAATGACCGGGGCCGGATGCCGACGGGGTGATGTGGTCCATGGGAATACTCCTGCGGTACTGCGGGTTCAACTTGTTGGTTCTGTGATGCTGCCGCGCACCGGGGCAGTGGTGCGCGGCGTTCGGTGTTAGCCCAAGAACAGCTTGTAGAGCGGGTTCTTGGTTTCATCCCAATGACGATAGCCCAGTTGGGCCAGGAAGGCGCGCAATTCCTTCATTTCCTTCTTCGGCACCTGCAAGCCGATCAGGATGCGGCCGACGTCACCGCCCTGGTTGCGGTAATGGAACAGGCTGATGTTCCAGCCGGGGTTCATGCTGGAAAGGAACTTCATCAGCGCGCCCGGACGCTCCGGGAATTCAAAGCGATAGAGCAGCTCGTCGCCGGCCAGTTCACTCTTGCCGCCCACCAAGTGACGGATGTGGACCTTGGCCAGTTCATCATGGGTCAGGTCGAGCACGCCAAAGCCGGCCTTCTCGAAGTTGCGCGCGATCTTGCCGGCTTCGTCCGCTGCCGACACCTGGATACCCACGAACACGTGCGCCGCCTTGGCATCGCTGATGCGGTAGTTGAATTCGGTGACGTTGCGCGGTCCGACGGTTTCGCAGAAGCGGCGGAAGCTGCCGCGTTCTTCGGGGATGGTGACGGCGAAGACCGCCTCGCGCGCCTCGCCGGCATCGGCCATCTCGGCCACGAAGCGCAGGCGGTCGAAGTTCATGTTGGCGCCGCAGGCAATGGTGATCAACGATTCACCCTTGATCGGCTTCTTGCTAGCCTTGGCACGCTCCACGTAAGCCTTGGCGCCGGCCACGGCCAGCGCACCGGCGGGTTCGACGATGCTGCGGGTGTCCTGGAAGATGTCCTTGATGGCGGTGCAGACGGCATCGGTGTCGACGATGATGACTTCGTCCACCAGCTCCTTGGCGATGCGGAAGGTTTCTTCACCCACCAGCTTGACGGCCGTGCCATCCGAGAACAGGCCCACGTCCGACAGCGCCACACGGCGGCCCGCCTTGAGGCTGCGCGCCATGGCGTCCGAATCGGCGGTCTGGACGCCGATGACCTTGATGTCCGGGCGCACCGCCTTGACGTAGGAGGCCACGCCGGCAATCAGCCCGCCACCGCCGATGGCCACGAAGATGGCGTGGATCGGGTCCGGGTGCTGGCGCAGGATTTCCATGCCTATCGTGCCCTGGCCGGCGATCACATACGGGTCGTCGAAGGGGTGCACGAAGGTCAGCTTCTGCTTCTTTTCCAGCGTCAGCGCGTGTTCGTAGGCGTCCGTGAAGGAGTCGCCGAAGAGCACCACCTCGCCGCCACGTGCCTTGACGGCATCGATCTTGAGTTGCGGCGTGGTGGTGGGCATGACGATGACGGCCCGGCAGCCCAGGCGCGCAGCCGCCAGCGCCACGCCCTGGGCGTGATTGCCGGCGGAGGCGCAGATGACGCCGCGCTTGAGCTGTTCTGGCTTGAGGTGGGCCATCTTGTTGTAGGCGCCACGCAGCTTGAAGCTGAACACGCTCTGCATGTCTTCACGCTTGAAGTAAATTCGATTATCAATCCTTTGCGACAGCGTGTTCGCCAGTTCCAGCGGGGTTTCTTGGGCGACGTCGTAGACGCGGGCGGTCAGGATTTTTTTCAGATAATCGTTACTCATGTTGGTCATCAGTGAAGTGAAGTCAGGCGAGCAGCAGCGGGTTCAGGCGCGGTCATATCGCAATCAGGTAAAGGAAATAAAGGCTGGGTAAGCCGCTGGAAATTCCTCCTGGGCAAGACTGGCCGGTCACCGATCCTGGCCAGGGGGAACTGGACATTATAAGGGAGCCGGGCGAGGCCACGCCAAGCGTGCACTGTCCAGGGGCGATATGAATGTTTCTTCCATTCTTGAAATCAAGCACTGCGGCACCAGCTAGAATGCTCGCTGCGCCACCAGACCGGGCTTGACGGGTGGCAAGTTTCCCTCCTGGCCGCGGCCAGTTCTCCACCTACCTGCCATCTGCATGATCGAATCCGCCGTCCTCTGGCTGCTTAATATCCTCGCCATTCCTACCGTGGGCCTGACCTCGGTGTTCCTGATCAGCTTCGTATCGGCCACCTTGCTGCCGCTGGGCTCGGAACCGGCCGTCTTTGCGGTCATCAAGGCCAGCCCCGAGATGTTCTGGCCGGTGATCCTGGTGGCTACCGTAGGTAACACCCTGGGCGGTATCGTGGACTATTGGATGGGTTATGGCGCCAAGCAAGCCTTTGCCAAGGAGCGTTCCACGCGCTGGTTCCACTGGCTGGAGCGCTTCGGCGCCAAGACCATGCTGTTGGCCTGGCTGCCCGGTATCGGCGACCCCATCTGCACCCTGGCCGGCTGGCTGCGCCTGCCGTTCTGGCCGTCGGTGGTGTATATGGCCATCGGCAAGTTCATCCGCTATGTGTTGATGACCTGGCTGCTGTTGAACGTGCCGGATGGCTTCTGGCACAAACTGGGCGACTGGCTGGCGTAAAAACCGGCCTGATATGAAGCAAAACGGCGCCGCAGGGCGCCGTAGCCGTGTTTCTGGCAGGGTGGGTGAATTATCCTACCAAGGTCGGCAGCAGGCTCTCGACCACCCGGATGGCCAGGAAGGTAGCCGTCACGCCCAGCACGGCCAGGTGGCGGGTCTTGAGCTTCAGCAAGAGACCAGGGTAGTGGTTCATCATTGCGCTGTTCATGCGGATCTCCCTCACGCCTTGCATTGGGCATAGTCGGCCAGGGTAATGGCCAGGTTTTCCAGGAATTCGGTCATCAGTGCTTGCAACATGGGATCCTCCTTGCGGCGTTGGTTCAGGGCATGTCCCTGATGTCTGGATGGATTATAGGTTTTTGCAATCAATTATATGAAATTGATTGTATTTATAAATTCAATTGGCGATGCCTATCGCCGCGCTAGTTCCTGCAAACGTCGCCCAAAAACCGTGCATCCCATCGCGAGTTTGGGCAATAGGCTAAAATGCACCTCCGGCAGCAGATTTACCTCATACATCGATGAACGCCCCCGCACAGATCCAGGCCTTGCTCACAGACGCGCCGCATGGCGCCGCCCTCCCGCGCTTGCGCGAAATTCCGTACAACTACACTTCCTTCTCCGATCGCGAGATCGTGATCCGGTTGTTGGGCGAATCCTCCTGGTCTTTGCTGGACGAACTGCGCGGCAAGCGCCAGACTGGTCGTTCGGCGCGCATGTTGTATGAAGTATTGGGCGATATCTGGGTGGTGCGCCGCAATCCCTACCTGCAGGATGACCTGCTGGACAACCCCAAGCGCCGCGCCGCCCTGATTGAGGCCTTGAACCATCGCATCAACGAAGTCGACAAGCGCCGCCTGGCCACCGATTCGGCCGAGGCCGGCGACGCCGACGCCCAGCGCCGCAGCGCCAGCGTGGAAGCCTTGCTGAAGGCGGCCAAGAAGGCCATCGGTGACTTTGCCGAAGAATTCCGCCAGACCTACGATTTGCGCCGCCGCGCCACCAAGGTGCTGGGCCGCTATACCGCCCGCGACAACATCAAGTTCGACGGCCTCTCGCGGGTGTCCCACGTGACCGACGCCACCGACTGGCGCGTCGAGTATCCGTTCGTGGTGCTGACCCCGGATACCGAAGATGAAATGGCCGGCCTGGTCAAGGCCTGTATCGAACTCGGCCTGACCATCATCCCGCGTGGCGGCGGCACCGGTTATACCGGCGGCGCCATTCCCTTGACGCCGATGTCGGCCGTCATCAATACCGAAAAGCTGGAACAGTTGGGCGCGGTCGAAATGACCATGCTGCCCGGTGTGGACAAGCCCTACGCCACTATCTACTCGGGCGCGGGCGTGGTCACCAAGCGCGTCTCGGATGCCGCCGAAAAGGCCGGCTTCGTCTTCGCGGTGGACCCGACCTCGGCTGAAGCCTCCTGCATCGGCGGCAACGTCGCCATGAATGCCGGCGGCAAGAAGGCCGTGCTGTGGGGCACCGCGCTGGACAACCTGGCTAGCTGGCGCATGGTCGACCCGCAAGGCGACTGGCTGGAAGTGACGCGCCTGGACCACAACTTGGGCAAGATCCACGATGTGGAAGTGGCGCGCTTCAAGCTGGAATGGTCGCACCCCGGAGAGAAGGGCCAGAAGACCGAAGTCTTCAAGACCGAGATCCTGGAAATCTCCGGCAAGAAATTCCGCAAGGAAGGCCTGGGCAAGGACGTCACCGACAAGTTCCTCTCGGGCCTGCCGGGCGTACAGAAGGAAGGCTGCGATGGCCTCATCACTTCGGCCCGCTGGATCCTGCACAAGATGCCCAAGCAGACCCGCACGGTCTGCCTGGAATTCTTTGGCCAGGCGCGCGATGCGATTCCCTCGATCGTCGAGATCAAGGATTACCTCGACGCCGAAACCAAAAAGGGCGGCGCCATCCTGGCTGGCCTGGAACACCTGGACGAGCGCTACCTGCGCGCGGTCGGCTATGCCACCAAGTCCAAGCGCGGCGTGCTGCCCAAGATGGTGCTGATCGGCGACATCGTCGGTGATGACGAAAATGCCGTGGCCGCTGCCGCTTCGGAAGTCATCCGCATGGCCAACAACCGCGTGGGCGAAGGCTTCGTGGCCGTGAGCCCTGAAGCGCGCAAGAAATTCTGGCTGGACCGTTCGCGTACCGCGGCCATCGCCAAGCACACCAACGCCTTCAAGATCAACGAAGACGTGGTCATTCCGCTGAACCGCATGGGCGAGTACACCGACGGCATCGAGCGCATCAACATCGAACTGTCGATCAAGAACAAGCTGCAATTGCTGGCCGAACTGGACAGCTTCTTCGTCAAGGGCAACCTGCCGCTGGGCAAGAGCGACGACGCCGAGGGTGACGACATCCCCGCCGCCGAGATGCTGGAAGACCGCGTCCACCAGGCCGAAAGCCTCTTGGAACAGACCCACGCACGCTGGTCCTACCTGCTGGCCAACCTGGACCAGCCGCTGGGTGCAGCCAAGGGCGAACTGGCCGCGCTGGGCCTGGAAAAGATGCTGCCGGTGTTCGAGCAGCGCCTGATCGACCAACCCGAAGCCGCCGTTTTCCACGTGGTGCAGGACCGCACCGTGCGCATCTCCTGGAAGCAGGAAGTGCGGGCGCAACTGCGCCAGATCTTCTCGGGCGCGGCCTTCAAGCCCATCCTGGAAGAATGCCAGGCCATCCACAAGCGCGTGCTGCGCGGCCGCGTTTTCGTGGCGCTGCACATGCACGCCGGTGACGGCAACGTGCACACCAACATCCCGGTCAATTCCGATCATTACGACATGCTGCAGGATGCCCACGTCGCCGTGGCGCGCATCATGAAGCTGGCCCGTTCGCTCAATGGCGTGATCTCGGGCGAGCACGGTATCGGCATCACCAAGCTGGAATTCCTGACCGAAGACGAGATCGGCGAATTCCGCGAATACAAGAAGCGCGTGGACCCGGAAGGCCGCTTCAACAAGGGCAAGCTCCTGAACCTGCCCGGCATGGAAGCCGACCTGTCCAACGCCTATACGCCGTCGTTCGGCCTGATGGGCCACGAATCGCTGATCATGCAGCAGAGCGACATCGGCGCCATTGCCAGCAGCGTCAAGGATTGCCTGCGCTGCGGCAAGTGCAAGCCGGTCTGCTCGACCCACGTGCCGCGCGCCAACCTGCTGTACTCGCCGCGCAACAAGATCCTGGCGACCTCGCTGCTGGTGGAAGCCTTCCTCTATGAAGAGCAGACCCGCCGTGCGTCTTCATCAGCCATTGGAAGAGTTCGAAGACGTGGCCGACCACTGCACGGTGTGCCACAAGTGCGTCACGCCTTGCCCGGTCGATATCGACTTCGGCGATGTCTCGATGAACATGCGCAACCTGCTGCGCAAGATGGGCAAGAAGTCCTTCAACGCCGGCACCAATGCGGCCATGTTCTTCTTGAACGCCACCGACCCGGCCACCATCAACGCCACCCGCAAGGTGATGACGCAGTGGGGCTTCAAGGCGCAGCGCCTGGGCAACGACTTGATGAAGAAGTTTGCCAAGAAGCAGACCCAGAAACCGCCCGCCACCGTCGGCAAGCCGCCGGTCAAGGAGCAGGTGATCCACTTCATCAACAAGAAGATGCCGGGCAACCTGCCCAAGAAGACCGCACGTGCCTTGCTGGATATCGAGGATGACAAGATCGTCCCCATCATCCGCAATCCCAAGACCACCACGGCCGATACGGAAGCGGTGTTCTACTTCCCCGGCTGCGGTTCGGAGCGCCTGTTCTCGCAGGTCGGCCTGGCCACGCAAGCCATGCTGTGGAACGTGGGCGTGCAGACCGTGTTGCCGCCGGGCTACCTGTGCTGCGGCTATCCGCAACGCGGGACCGGCGACTTCGAAAAGGGCGAGAAGATCATCACCGACAACCGCGTGCTGTTCCATCGCATGGCCAATACGCTGAACTACCTCGACATCAAGACCGTGGTGGTGTCCTGCGGTACCTGCTACGACCAGTTGCAGGGCTATGAATTCGAGAAGATCTTCCCTGGCTGCCGCATCATCGACATCCACGAATACCTGCTGGAAAAGGGCGTCAAGCTGGAAGGCGTGACCGGTACCCGCTACATGTACCACGATCCCTGCCACAGCCCGATGAAGCAGCAGGATCCGCTGAAGACCGTCAACTCGCTCATCACCACGGTGGACGCGCAGAAGATCGAGAAGAACGATCGCTGCTGCGGCGAGTCGGGCACCTTTGGCGTGTCGCGTCCGGATGTCTCGACCCAGGTCCGCTTCCGCAAGGAAGAGGAAATGAAGAAGGGCAGCGACAAGGTGCGCGCCGACGGCTTCACTGGCGACGTCAAGATCCTGACTTCCTGCCCGTCCTGCTTCCAGGGGCTGTCGCGCTACAACGACGACGCCGGCACCACGGCCGATTACATCGTGGTCGAGATGGCGCGTCATCTGCTGGGCGAAAACTGGATGCCGGAATACGTCGAGCGCGCCAACAATGGCGGCATCGAACGCATCCTGGTGTAACAGGAGCTGACCATGAGCCAGACTCCAGTCTGTGAACTGTGTGCCGGCGACGGCGGCGAAGTGCTGTGGCGTCATGCACAATTGCGCGTGGTGCTGGTCGATGAGCCCGATTATCCGGGCTTCTGCCGCGTGATCTGGAATGCGCACGTGAAGGAAATGACCGACCTCGCCCCGGCCCAGCGCACCCTGCTGGCCAATGCGGTATGGGCAGTGGAAGCTGCGCAGCGCGCAGTGATGCAGCCCGAGAAGGTCAACCTGGCCACGCTGGGCAACATGACCCCGCATGTGCATTGGCATGTCATCCCGCGCTTCACCGACGACCGTCATTTCCCCAGCCCGGTGTGGGCCCGAGCGCGCCGTGCGGCCGATGAAGCCACGCTGGCGGCGCGTCGTGCACTGCTGCCGC
>NZ_BADI01000884.1:0-1342 GCF_000333555.1 Herbaspirillum sp. B65
CAGCGCCGTGCGTACCCTGGTGGCGCCCTATGGCGAGCTGGAAGGCTGCCGCAAGCTGCAACCGTTCTCGCACGTGTTCACCCACTTCAAGCTGCACGTCGCGCCCTTCCAGGTGGCGCTGAAAAGCCGCACCCTGCACATCGCCGAGCGTGGCCTGGTGTGGTATCCGGCGCGCAAGCTGGCCGATGCGCCCTTGCCGGCGCCGGTCAAGAAGCTCTTGCTGGGGGTCTTGCGCAGCGATGATCTGCTGGCTGCGGTCTGATCGGATGATTGATCGGATGACCTGACAGTTGGATGCCGGGCACCTGACAGTTCAGTGGCCGGCACCTGTCAGTTCAGTTGGCGGTGCCTGCACACTACCTGTTCAGTTGCGCGGAAGTGGCTGGCCAGTTGTTCGGCCAGATAGACCGAGCGATGCTGGCCACCGGTGCAGCCGATGGCCACCGTCAGGTAGCTGCGATTGTCGTTCTTGAAGGCGGGCAGCCACTTTTCGACGAAGCCGCGGATGTCGTTGAACATGTCGGCCACCTCGGGATAGGCCGCCAGGAATTCGATGACCGGCGCATCGCGTCCGGTCAGCGGGCGCAGTGCGGTATCGTAGTGCGGGTTGGGCAACATGCGCACGTCGAACACCAGGTCGGCATCCAGCGGCAAGCCATGCTTGAAGGCGAAGGATTCGATGAGCAGGGTCAGCGGCGAACGTTCCAGGTCCACCAGTTCCTTGATCCAGCGGCGCAGCTTGTTGGAACTGAGCTGCGAGGTATCCATCACCAGCCCGATATCCTGCAGGTCGCCCAGCATGTCCTTTTCGATGGCAATGCATTCGGTCAGTGTCAGCCGGTCGGTTGGATTGCGTCCCGGCAGCAGGCGGTGCGACAGCGGATGGCTGCGGCGGGTTTCGGAAAAACGGGTGATGAGGGTGTCGTTGGAGGCGGTCAGGAAGAAGGCCTTGACGTCATGTCCATCGGTGCGCAATTGCGCGATGTCCACGCGTAGCGTCTCCAGGTAATCGGCGCTGCGGGCATCGATGGCCACGGCCAGCCGGTGGTCGCCTTCCTTGATGCGGGTCTGCACCAGCTCATAGAGCAGGGAAGGCGGGAGATTGTCGACGCAGAAATAGCCGGCGTCTTCCAGCACATGCAGTGCCACCGATTTGCCGGAGCCGGAAATGCCGGTGATCAGAACGATTCTCATGCTGGCAATCATAACGCATCGTCTGCCAATGCGTGACGGCAGAGGTATGCCAAAATGTCGCCAGAAGTTTTCCTGTCAAGCGGGAAAGCCGCGCCGGGGGGGCTATTCGCCGTTCATGGCGCGCCGCTGGCGCTCGATGAATTCCTGA
>NZ_BADI01000883.1:0-2435 GCF_000333555.1 Herbaspirillum sp. B65
GAAAACGAGTGAGGGTATATTACGATCCGCATGAACCAGGGCATTCGGTTCTTGATCGCCCGACTTGGGCAGTTTCGGATTGGTTCGATGTAGCCGTGTTGCTGTTTATTCTCGCCGCGGTGCGCGACTTCATGAGAAAAGGACGCAAGCGATGACGGGAGCCGGTTAGGCGCGGTATTCTGTCATGATTCTTCGGATACTGCGTAGCATCTCATCGACGTCACCCTTGGTGAACTCCTCCCATTGGCTGTGAGCTGCCTTGTTGCGAAGGTCTGCTAGAGCTGTGATTTGCTTTTGAGTGAGCTTGTTATAGACCCCGGCTTTTGCCAAATCGCTGTTCATCTGGCCAAGTTTCGGCTTATCTACGAGTGGTAATTTCAGGCGCTGAATCAGAGTGCGTAGCCCATCCTCAAGAACCGCGCCAGCGATTACTGCGGCGGCCTGATGCTAACGCGGTACAGTTCGTGTGCAGTGGACGTGTGAATGTGGGTGTTGTCGCGGCAAACGCGTACTGCGCGATAGCTCACTCCGTCCCTGATCTGCAAGGGAAAGTACGAGGAAATTTGGCCTGCCCTGAGGGACTCGAACCCCCGACCTATGGCTTAGAAGGCCATTGCTCTATCCAGTTGAGCTAAGGGCAGTTCGGCGTGGCTGGCGGTGTGATGCTGCGCTGATGCGCTACCGCCAACGATCCAGAAAAAGAAAACGGGCTGTCCACGACAGCCCGTTTTTCATGAGTGGTCGGAGTACAAGGATTCGAACCTTGGACCCCCTGGTCCCAAACCAGGTGCGCTACCGGGCTGCGCTACACTCCGAGAAGCGAGATAATAGCAGCATTGATTGCAAACGGTCAACTGCAACCGTAATTTGCTTTCTTTTGCTCCTTTTCGCTTCATCAAGCCTGCACATCCTCCCGCTCTTCGGCCGCTGCCAATACCTTGATCTCGACCAGCAGTTTCTTGATTTCCGGCACGCACGAGCCACAATTGCCGCCCGCCTTCAGGCAAGCCGTGACCTGGCTCACTTCCTGCAAGCCTTGCTCCTTGATGGCTCGGCAGATGGTGTTGCGGCCCACGCCAAAGCAGGAGCAGACCGTCGGGCCGGTGTCGGCGCCTTTTTCGATGGGCTGGCCTACCAGCAGGCCGACGCGGTCGGCATCCTCCAGCTTGTCCTTGGCGAACAAGCCCGCCAGCCAGGAGCGCGAGGGCAGGTCGGGGCGGGCGGACATGAAGAGGCACATGTCGATGCGGTCTTCCACCACGTGTACGGCGCGATAGCTGCCATCGCTCAAGTCTTCATATTCCAGCCAGTCGGCATCGGCATCCTGCACGCCCAGCAAGGCCCGCGCCCAGGCGGTGTGGTCGTTGATCTGATTGCGTCCGGCCAGTTCATAACGCACGAAGTCGCGTCCCTGCACCCGCGTCCAGTGCGTGATGTCGTCCAGCGCCAGCGCATGACGAGTGAGGATGAAGCCATGCCAGCCCACGCGGAATTCTTCGATGGCCACCGGGGTGTGCTTGAACTCGGGTTCGCCCGAGACCGGGTCGACCACCGGATTGACCACCGCCCCCACGCGGGCGTCCGAGGCCGATTGTCCATTCCAGTGAATCGGCACGAATAGTGCGCCGCGCGGGATGCCGCCACCATGCTGGACGCGCGCCACCATCGCTCCCCAGCGGCTGCTGATGCGCGCCAGGCCGCCTTCGCGCACGCCGTAGAGCAGGGCGTCCTGCGGGTGGATGTCGATGAAGGATTCGGGGATGTGGCTGGCCAGGGTGGCCGACTTGCCGGTGCGCGTCATGGTGTGCCAGTGGTCGCGCACGCGGCCGGTGTTGAGGATCAGCGGGTAGTCTTCGCACGGGGCATGGCCGGGGCTGCGCGGCGTGGTCGGGATGAAGCGGGCGCGGCCATCGGGGTGGCTGAAGCGCAGGTCTTGCAGTACCCGTGCGGTGCCGTTGATGCTGCCATCGGACAAGCGCTGCACCGGCCACTGGATCGGCGCCAGCGCATCGTAGCCGGCCCGGTCCAGGCCGGTCAGGCCGGCCAGGTTGAAGACCCGGCGCACCTGGCCGGCATCGGCCTGGCCATTGCGATAGGCCGACAGGCGCGCATGTTCGTCGAAGATCGCATGGGGGCCGTCGAAGTCGAAGCCGGTAAAGCCCATGCGCTGTGCTACCTCGCAGAGGATGCGCCAGTCGCCGCGCGCTTGGCCGGGGGCGCTGAGGAAGGCGCGCTGGCGCGAGATACGCCGTTCGGAATTGGTGACCGTGCCATCCTTCTCGCCCCAGGCCAGTGCTGGCAGCAAGACGTGGGCGTAGGCATTGGTATCGGTCTGGGCGATCACATCCGAGGACACCACCAGCTCGCACTTCTGCAAGGCGCGCTGCACCAGGTCGGCGTCCGGCAGGCTGACCAGCGGATGGTGGCGATGATCC
>NZ_BADI01000882.1:0-7441 GCF_000333555.1 Herbaspirillum sp. B65
TGGTCACATTGGTGACATTATTGGTGATGTTGTTGATGCGCGTCTGGGTCACCAGCACCTGGCGCTGGCGCCAGTCGGGGCGGGCGTCTCCGAAGAAGGCACTCATCACGCCGATGCCGCTGCTAAAGCTGATGCTGGCCGAAAAACCCGAGCTATAGCTGGGCGGGCGATAGCGCGGCGGCGGCACCCATACCAAGGGCGGCGCCGACGGCCACCACCAGCTACCGTAGACCACAGTCGGGTTGTAGTAGGGTACATAGACTACCTGCGGATTGACCGGCACGATCTCGATGACATCCTCTTGCACCACCACGCGCTGCTGCGGACTGGACTCCAGGGTGCCGGCAATGCGGGCCCGTTCGCGCAGGTTCTGCACCGTATCCATTACGGCCGGTTGTTGTGCCAGGAAGGCCTGACCCAATTGCTGCATCCAGTCCAGGCGATCATTCAACATCGCCAGCACCGAAGGAAACTGCACCAGCGCCTTCACGCTCGGATCCCACGGCATGGGCGCCACGGCGCGCGCCAGGCCGTCGCCCTGCAAGCCCGGTCGCGCTTCCACGAAACGCTGCGCTTGCACCACTTCCAGCGGATAGGTCGAGGCCATCAGCACCTGTGCCAACAGCGAATCGGGATACAGCGCCACCGGCGCCAGCATCTGGTCCAGTTGCTGCTGGGTATACACGGCCGGGGCTGCGGGATCGCTACTCTGCGCTTGCGCGGGCATACCCGAGACCAGCGAAAAGACCAGGCAGGCGGCCCAGGCCAGGGATGTCTTGTTCACGTCGTTCTCCTTGCCGAATTGCGTGCCGGGGAAGGATGCAGAAGAAAAATGCAGTTTCCCTTGCACTAAGGTGAAGCCATGTTCGACCAGGATCACCCGGCCAGGTGTAACGGAATTGCAAGCGATGTTTCAGGGCGATGGTGAGGGCAGTGGCGCTATTGCCGAAGGGAAAGCCTTGCGCAAGACGGGGGCTGCTGTGGCATCATGAACGGCCACGGAACGAATCTCATCAATGGAATTGATCCATCCGGCAATGGACAGATCCTGACCAGTTTCATGCGCACGGACCCGGTCAACTGCCCAAGAGGCGCGCCACGCCTGGGGCGAGACCAAGAGAGCCGGCGCAAGAGAAACGTTCTAAACTGTTTTCGCATCATGCATCAAGGCAAATTTTTTACGACAACAAGCCATCAAGCAAGGAACGACCATGAGCCATCACCTGATCTGGCGGCGCGATGATTTCCTCATCGACACCGATCCCGACCGGCTGGACATCCCCCTCATCCACGACGTACTGACCCATTCGAGCTGGTCTCCCGGCATCGACCTCAACACCGTGCGCACGGCCCTGGCCAATAGCCTGTGCTTTGGCCTGTATCGCGGCAAGCAGCAGATCGGCTTTGCCCGCGTGGTGACCGATCACGCCACCTTCGGCTACCTGTGCGACGTCTTCGTCATCGGCGAGCTGCGCGGCCAGGGCCTGGGGCGCTGGATGATCGAATCGGTCAACCAGCACCCGACCCTGCAGAAACTGCGGCGCGTCATGCTGACCACTTCCACCGCGCCGTGGCTGTATGCCAGCTGTGGTTTCGAGGCCATCAATCGCGGCGACTTCGTCTGGCATATCTCCCGTCCGGACATCTATCGCCAGGCTGCATCGCAGTAAGCCAAGTCTGCATCACTGCATGGTGATGGCTCATCAGCGGAGCCTGTCACGGCTCCGCTGTTTCATTTTTCCTCCTCGTTTTGCTCTTCCTTCAAGTAGCGCGGTGGCGCACTGCCTCGACCGAAAAAACTTATTTTTTGGCGTAATCACGATCTTCACTGAAGACAGGAAAACAGCGCGTGATTCCTGTCAGGCAGGGTCAGAAATCGGCTTGATACGCTACTGCTGGCACCGCTTTTTCTAAGCTTATTTCTTCCCGCATTGGCTTGTGGAGCGGCGCCTGGCGCTATGCAACTAAGTTTTGGCGATGACTTGATCCAGTTCCTGATGCAATGGCGCAAAGATGATCCGCATCAAAGAGTGGCCAGATGTGAATTTGCAGCATTTTTGTCCGACTTATAATTTTTTGGACATCTTTCATTGCCACCATCGCATCGCCACACCATGCATCCAGCGCCAAGGGCTGGGCCATGCCTACCGACATCCGATCATGACCATCACCAATAAACTCCGTCTCCTGCTTCTTGCCGTCGTCCTCGGCATGGCCAGTCTGACTGGCATGAGCATCTACCAGAGCAACAAGATCGCCGACGCCGCCAGCTATACCTCGACCAACATCGTGCCCAGCCTGCTGGTGCTGGGCGATGCGGGCGAAGCGGTGTTCCGTATACGGGTGGGTATCTGGCGTTATGCCGCCTCCACCGACGCCGCCACGCGCGCCAAGCTGGAAAAATCCATGCGCCTGGAAAGTGAAAAAGTCCTGGCCGCCTTCGAGCGCTACCAGAAGGAAAACCTCACCGATGCCACCGATACCCAGTTGCTGCAAGCCGACCGCGACGCCTTTGCCGACTATGAAAAAAGTCGCCAGACCGTGCTCGCCCTGGGCGCTGAAGGCAAGACCGAACAAGCACTGCAGGCGGTGGAACAACTGGTGGTGCCGCCCGGCGACAAGCTCATCAACGCCCTGGCGGCGCATCGCCGCTACAACGAGCAACTGGGCCGACAAGCCGCACAGAGTGCACAGGACAGCCTGCATTCAGCACTCTACCAGGCTGTAATGATGAGCTTGGTCGTCTGCGCCATCGTGGGCATGGTCAGTGTGGTGATTTCACGCACCATTTCCAGCGCCCTGGGCGAAGCCATCCAGGCTGCACGCGCCATTGCCACCGGTGACCTCAGCACCCGCATCCGTGGCCGTGCCAATGACGAAGTGGGTCAATTGATGCAAGCCATCCAGCAGATGACCGACAGCCTGGTGCGCATCGTCAGCAACGTGCGCAACAGCGCCAGCACCATCGACACTGCATCGGCCGAGATCGCAGCGGGCAACAGCGACCTGTCTTCCCGCACCGAAGCCCAGGCCGGCTCCATCGAAGAGACCGCCTCGGCCATGGAACAGCTCACCTCGACCGTGCGCCAGAACGCCGACAACGCCCAAGCAGCCAATACCCTGGCCAGTTCTGCTTCCAGCGTAGCCACCGAAGGCGGCCACGCGGTACAGCAGGTGGTAGAGACCATGGCTGCCATCAATGCGTCTTCGCTCAAGATCGTGGACATCATCAGCGTCATCGACGGCATCGCCTTCCAGACCAACATCCTGGCGCTGAACGCCGCGGTGGAAGCCGCCCGCGCTGGCGAGCAGGGACGCGGCTTTGCCGTGGTGGCCTCGGAAGTGCGTTCCCTGGCCCAGCGCTCGGCGGCCGCCGCCAAGGAAATCAAGGAACTCATCGACGACTCCGTGAGCAAGGTCGAAAGCGGCAGCCGCCTGGTCGCGCAGGCGGGCAGCACGATGCAGCAGGTGGTCGAGAGTGTGCGTCGGGTCACCGACATCGTCGGCGACATCACTGCCGCCAGCGCCGAACAGAGCGACGGCATCGTCCAGGTCAACCAGGCCATCGGCATGATGGACCAGGCCACGCAGCAGAATGCGGCCTTGGTAGAGCAGGCGGCAGCGGCCTCGCAGTCGCTGCGCGAACAGGCGGTGAACTTGGCGCAGGCAGTCGGGGTGTTCCGCCTGGAGCGTCAGGCGCAACTGATTGGCGAGGGGAGTGCGGGACCAGCGGCGGAGCGCGGCACGGCCATTGTGCAGCGTGAGGTATTGGCGCTGCCGGCCTGACCTCGGTGGGCCGGGCAGGCGCCGCTGATGGGGGTGCCTGCCTTGCTTTTATATCGATTTTATAAATTATTTATATTAATTTTTTGGATGGTCAGTTTCGGTCATGAAATTTAAAACCCGGTGATCTTTAGTTGCGGTATGGTTCCTGCTCCCAAGTTGGGGAAGGCATTTTGCAACGACCATATCACGCCAGGGAGAGCCGATCATGACCATTGCCAAGAAGCTGTACCTTCTCATCATCGCCGTCATTCTGGGCCTGTGCGCCCTGACGGCGTTGAGCATCTACCAGAGTCACCGGGTGTCGGAGGCAGCCAGCTATTCGACCAAGAATACCGTCCCCAGCATCCTCGCGCTGGATCAGGCGATCGAGTCGGTGTACGCGATACGGCTGAACGTGGCGCGCTACTTCATCGAACCCGCGGCCCGCGAAAAGATCTTCCCTGTCCTTGAGGCGCTGCATGAAAAGACGCAGGCCGCCTTCCTCAAGTACGAGAAAGACTGCATCTCCGACGCGAAAGACGAAAAGTTGCTGGAGCAGGACCGTGCTGCCTTTGCCGCTTACGAGAAGGCACGGCACCAGACCTTGGCCTTGGTCGGGAACGGGCAGCCGTCCGAACTGTCGCGCGCGCGGGAAGAGCTGCTGGTGCCAGCCGGCAACCAATTGATGAAAGCCCTGACCGAGCACAAGCAGTACAACGAACAGTTGGGCCGCCAGGAGATGGACAATGCCGCTTCCATCCTGCAGTCGTCTATCGTCATCACCGCCAGCGTCAGCCTTCTGATCGGTGCAATGGTGGCGGGAGCGAGCCTGCTGCTGGTGCGGTTGATCGTGTCGTCCCTGCGCCACGCCACGCACGTGGCCGATGCCATTTCCCGCTACGACCTGACCAGCAAGATCGATCACGCCGAGCGCGATGAAATCGGCCATCTGATGCAGGCACTCAAGCGCATGAACGACAGCCTGTGCAAGATCATCGGCAGCGTCGGCGACAGCACCGGTGCCATCCAGGTGGCTGCCGGTGAAATTGCCAGCGGCAATCTCGACCTGTCTTCTCGCACGGAAGCGCAGGCCGGTTCCCTGGAAGAGACTGCCACTGCCATGGGCCAACTCACTGCCACCGTGCGCCAGAACGCCGACAACGCCCACCAGGCCAACGAGCTGGCCGCCTCGGCCTCGGCCATCGCCAGCCAGGCTGGCGACGTGGTCAACGAGGTGGTGGTGACGATGGATGCCATCCATGCCTCTTCGCTCAAGATCGTGGGCATCATCAGCGTGATTGACGGCATTGCCTTCCAGACCAACATCCTGGCCTTGAACGCCGCAGTGGAAGCAGCGCGTGCCGGCGAGCAAGGGCGTGGCTTTGCCGTGGTGGCGTCGGAGGTGCGATCCCTGGCCCAGCGTTCTGCTGCAGCCGCTCGGGAAATCAAGGAATTGATCGACGACTCCGTCCACAAGGTCGGCGCCGGTAGCCATCTGGTCGCCGAGGCGGGCAACAGCATGGAGAAAGTGGTGCACAGCGTGCGCCGTGTCACCGACATCGTTGGCGAGATCAGCTCGGCCAGCAGTGAACAGAGCGCCGGCATCGAGCAGATCCATCAAGCCATTGGTGCGATGGACGATGCCACCCAGCAGAATGCGGCACTGGTCGAGCAGGCCGCAGCCGCCTCGCAGTCATTGCAGGAGCAGGCGGCGCATCTGGTGGAAGCGGTAGGGGTGTTCCGGCTCCATCGTCAGGCGCAATGGATCGCTGAAGGTGGCCAGATCCAGGCGCCGCGAGAGGCGCCCGCCATTGCGCAAAGCGAGGCATTGGCGCTGCCGGCCTGAGGTGACGGAACAGGGTCGGTTGCTGGCACGACCCAGTCATCCCCCATGACAACAAGGGCGCATCTCTGCGCCCTTGTTGTTTTCATCGTCAGCGTGGATCAGAACCGTCGGGTTTGCTCCACGCCAACGATCAATGCGGCATCACTTCTCCGGCATGGCCGAGGAGTGGTGGCTGCTGATGAGCCACTGCTTGCCATCCCATTCATAGGTGAAGGTGTAGCGGGCATGAACCACCTGGCCGGTGGTGCCGTAGGTGAAGCTGTAGAGACCGGCATCGATGGCGGTGTTGCAGCCGATCGACAGCCAGCGCATATCGATCTTGCCCACCGGCTTGTTATGCAGGAAGTGTTCGAAGTAATCGATACGTTCTTCGTTGGTAAAACGCGGTTTGTTGGACACGGTCGGCAACAGCAGCGAGCGCGGCGCATAGTTGGCGGCGACGGCTTCGGGCTTGAGTGTTTGCAGCGACTGGTTCCAACGGTCGAACAAGGCGGCGATTTCCTTGCCGGTGGTGGGCTTGCACACCTGGGTCTCGCCAGGTCCGGTCACCGAAAGTTCGGGGTTGGCATTGCCCGATTGGGTCGAGGCGCAGCCAGTGAGGATCAACGCTAACGCAGATACGGAAAGTGCAATTTTCATTTTTGTTTCCCCTAGTTGTTGATGTATTCAGGCGTTACGGAGAAGACAGTTTGGCGAATCCCCAGGTCTTCTGCGTGGGGCATTTTAACGGGGGGGATGTGGCGGTGGCAAATGTCTTAAATCCTCGTGGCGCTAACGCTCTGCGCGGCTTTTTGACAAGCTCGGGGGAGTCTTGGAGGCATGATTGTGCTTCTGCCAAGATATTGGAATTGCGGACGGATCATGTTCAGGAAGTGGCATCCGATGGCAACGTCATGATGGACGTTTGATGACGCGCCAGCAGACTACCAACAGCCCTAAGACCAGCAGGTATGCGATCACGATGGCCAGCGAGTCGCTACTGTACTTGTGGTCAAGCTCGGCCTGTGGGGACGGACTGCCGTGATAGTAGTCCACGCCATCCGATGTCCTGATCACAACCAGAGTATGTCCACAAAATCCGGCCGTAATTTCTTTGCCAGTGATTGGCTTGAGTTTGTCGTAGGGTGGTGCGCATCCGTGTTTATCGCATCCCGCAAGGAAAGTCCGACGAAAACTCTTTCCTTCTCCGCTTTCGATGACGACTGCTCTTCCAAGATAGTGGACCACGCCTTGTACCGAACGGTTGGCAGTTGTATAACCGGAATCATTGGCGCAGATGTCTGCGTGGGGTGGATGGAAGACTGTTAGGAGAAAAGGCGACATGAGCAACAGCCACATCACTCCAAAAAATAATGCTAATAGTGAAATGTCGAAATTTTGATCGGATGATTTCATCGTTGAGCATCAGGAGAAAAGTCCGGGGGGCGTTGCGTAAATGGCGGGCGTGCTTTTCTAACTAATACAAAAGCGGCATTGAACTAGGACAAACCGCTGGTGATGCTTTAGTTTTTCCGAGAGTGTATATCAGGTCTTGGCCGGTGGTTTTCTAAAGTGGAAGCGGTTAGCATCACCGAACACTTCGAAGTGGTAAGCTCATAAACCGTTGATATATTTCGCTTGGCTGTTACGTTTTTACAAGGGGGGGCGTATGCAACAAGTCGTCGCACCAAAAGGGGGTGGATACACCCTTCTTCTAGTTGCCGCAGCGGCACTTTGTTTTGCGTTCTGGTTGCCCTCCAACAGTCTGATCTTGCGGCTATATGCGATGGTGGCGGAGCGTTTCGTGGCAGCAAACAGATGCGATCATCACTTCACGGTTGACTATCTCTG
>NZ_BADI01000881.1:0-4936 GCF_000333555.1 Herbaspirillum sp. B65
GGTCGATGAGCGCCCCGTAGAGTCGGCCAGCGAGCCCAAGCCGCAGCCGGTGCGGGTCGTCGCTGAAAAGCAATTCACCAAGGAATCCACCAAGGCCGGCGCCGCTCATGCCAAGACCAAGGCCGAAGCTGCGCCCGCCGAAGCCTCGGCCTGGTCGCAATGGCTGGCCGGTGCCC
The DNA here is from genome assembly GCF_000333555.1 of Herbaspirillum sp. B65. NCBI lineage: Bacteria > Pseudomonadati > Pseudomonadota > Betaproteobacteria > Burkholderiales > Oxalobacteraceae > Herbaspirillum > Herbaspirillum sp. B65. The sequence goes on from NZ_BADI01000881.1 coordinate 177, forward strand.
GCGAAACCTGGCACAGCATGAGCACCGAAATGTGGTCCGAACTGCGCCAGCTGGTGCGCATCCGCGAAGTGCAGACCCCGGACGCCATCCTGCTCTCGCCGGGTCAGGCTTACTTCGTGCGCGAGAACCTCAAGCTGCGTCTGTTGAATGCGCGCCTGGCCTTGCTCTCGCGCAATGAGTTCGCCTTCCGCAATGACCTGGCCTCGGCCCAGGACACCATTGCCAAGTACTTCGACACCCGCGCCAAGCAGGTCCAGACCACCCAGGCGCTGTTAAAGCAAGTGCAGGGCAGCAATGTCTCCATCCAGTTGCCCACGCTGGCCGAAAGCCTCAACGCCGTGCGCAACTACAAGGCCCGTCCGTGAGCCGCTGACGGGAACCTGATATGAAAATTCTGCTCTGGCTACTGACCCTCTTCGCGTCCGCCATCGGCCTGGCCGTGCTGGCGCGCTTCAACCCGGGCAATGTGGTGCTGTTCTATCCGCCGTACCGCATCGACCTGTCCCTGAACTTCTTCATCTTTGCCGCACTGGCGCTGTTCGTGGCGATCTACGTGGTGATCCGCGCCATCCGCCTGACCCAGAAGCTGCCAGGCCGGGTGATCGCCTATCGCCGCGCCAAGCGCGAGAACGAAAGCAACAAGGCTTTGCGGGATGCCCTGAAAGCTTACTTCGAAGGCCGCTTCGGCCAGGCCGAGAAGTCCGCTACACGCGCCTCCGACCTGCCCGACAATGCCGGCATCGCCGCGCTGGTGGCGGCCCGCGCCGCGCACCGTATGCGCCAGGGCGACCGCCGCGACATCTGGCTGGCCAGCACCGAGGTCGATCCCTCGCTGAAGGCTGCGCGCCTGATGACGGCGCTGGAACTGCAAGTGGACGAACACCACTTCAAGCAGGCGCTGCAGACCGTGGAAGAATTGAACGCCAACGGCACGCGCCACATCCAGGCCTTGCAATGGGCCTTGAAGGCCAACCAGCAAGCCAAGAACTGGCCCGAGGTGCTGCGCCTGGTGCAGACCCTGGACAAGCGCAATGCGCTGCATCCGGCTCTCTCCAACCGTCTGCGCGAGATGTCCTACGACGCCTTGCTGTCGGATCGCTCGCACGATGCCGAATCGATCCGCCTGCTATGGAATGGCGTGCCCGGCGCCGACAAGCTCAAGCCCTACATCGCCGTGCGTGCGGCCCAGGCCTTTGCCAGCCGCGGCTTGCATGATGACGCGCGCGGCCTCTTGGAGCGTGCGCTGGCGGCCGACTGGGATATCCGCTTGCTGCGCGCCTACCGCGATTCGACCGCCGAAGCCGGCTCGCCGGCCTTGCTGTCGCAGATCGAGCATTGCGAATCCTGGCTGGCCAAGAATCCGACGGATGCCGAACTGGCCCTGACGCTGGGCATGTTCTGCCTGCGCCAGAAGCTGTGGGGCAAGGCCCAGCGCCATCTGGAGCAAGCCCTGTCGGACGCCATCGAGCCGCGCACCGTGCGTGAATCGCACCTGGCCCTGGCGCAGTTGCACGAAGCCCTGGACCAACCCGAACAGGCGGCCGGCCACTACAAGCAATGCGCACTGGCCACGGCCATCCGCTGAACTTGTAGCCGGCATGAATGACCAAGGCGGAAGCGGCGCGAGCCCTTCCGCCTTTTTTGTGCCCGTTACGAGGCCCTGTCATGTTGGCGTAAGTTGTACCGGCCAAGATGCCGGGCAAGCCTCGAATGCCGCTATAATTGCGGCTTTCCGATGTCAGGTAATACCTTGCATGAGCACATTAAGCATTGCTTAATGCTCATTGGAGGTAGAGTTAACGCTGATGCAATGCCGACCGGAAACCGCTTTTCCGTTTCTTTCCCTAGTGAGAATCCCATGAGCCTGAACAACGTCCCCGCTGGCCGCGACCTGCCCAATGACTTCAACGTGATCATCGAAATCCCGATGAACGCCGACCCGATCAAGTACGAAGTGGACAAGGACACCGGCGCCATCTTCGTCGACCGTTTCATGGGCACCGCCATGCACTATCCGTGCAACTACGGCTACATTCCCCAGACCCTGTCGCAAGACGGCGACCCGGTCGACGTGCTGGTGATTACGCCGTTCCCGCTGATCCCGGGCGTAGTGGTGCGCTGCCGTCCCATCGGCGTGCTGAAGATGGCCGATGAATCGGGCATCGACGCCAAGCTGCTGGCCGTGCCGGTGGACAAGATCCTGCCGATCTACACCCACTGGCAAAAGCCGGAAGATCTGAACGAACTGCGCCTGAACCAGATCAAGCACTTCTTCGAACACTACAAGGATCTGGAAAAGGGCAAGTGGGTCAAGGTCGAAGGCTGGGAAGGCCCGGACGCCGCCCGCGCCGAAATCCTGGCGGGCGTGGAAGCGTTCAACAAGGCCAAGTAATTTCCCTGCAGTCGCCACAAAAAAATCGCCCGACAGGTTTGCGCCTGTCGGGCGATTTTTCTTGTCGGGCCTGTGGCCGCTCAATGCCTGTGCAACAGGATCAATCGAGTTTGGCCGCGTGCTCGCGGGTGGCGTGGAAAGTGATTTCCGGCCAGCGTTCCTGGGTCAGGCGCAGGTTCACGCCCGAGCTGGCCAGGTAGGCCATGTTGCCGGCGGCATCGATGGCCAGGTTGGCGCCAGCGGAGGACTTTTCGAAGTCCGCCAGTTTCTTCTTATCGTCGCAACTGATCCAGCGCGCGCTGCTGATGCTGGTGCCTTCGAAGACCGCATCCACGCCGTATTCATTCAACAGGCGGCTAGCCACCACTTCGAACTGCAGCACCCCCACCGCACCCAGGATCAGATCGCTGCCGGTCACGGGCTTGAAGACCTGCACTGCGCCTTCTTCGCCCAGCTGCTGCAAGCCTTTGTGCAACTGCTTGATCTTGAGCGGATTGCGGATGCGCGCCACGCGGAAGAAGTCCGGGGCGAAGTAGGGGATGCCGGTGAACTGCAGCATCTCGCCTTCGGAGAAGCTGTCGCCGATCTGCATGTTGCCGTGGTTGGGCAGGCCGATGATGTCGCCGGCATAGGCTTCTTCGACCTGCTCGCGGCTGGAGGCCATGAAGGTCACCACCGAGGACACCTTGATCTCGCGATTCAGGCGCAGGTGTTTCAACTTCATGCCGCGCTCGAAGCGGCCCGAGCACACGCGCAGGAAGGCGATACGGTCGCGGTGCGCCGGGTCCATGTTGGCCTGGATCTTGAAGACGAAGCCGGAGAACGGCTCCTCGGTCGGCTTGACCTCGCGCACGGTGGCGTCGCGCCCACCCGGACCCGGCGCCCAGTCCAGCAGCGCATCGAGAATCTCGCGCACGCCGAAGTTGTTGATGGCCGAACCGAAGAACACCGGGGTCTGGATGCCGGCCAGGAAATCGTCCAGGTTGAAGGGGTGGGAGGCGCCATGCACCAGTTCCACTTCCATCTTCAACTGCTCGATTTCCAGCGGGAACATCTCGGCCAGCTTGGGATTGTCGATGCCCTTGATGATTTCCACGCTGCCGTTGGCGCGCTCTTCGCCGGCCTTGAACAGCATGATCTCATCGCGCAGCAGGTGATACACGCCGCGGAAGTTCTTGCCCATGCCGATCGGCCAGGTCACCGGTGCGCACTGGATCTTCAGCACCGACTCCAGCTCATCCAACAACTCCAGCGAATCGCGGGTTTCGCGGTCCAGCTTGTTCATGAAGGTGATGATGGGCGTATTGCGCATCCGGCACACGTTCAACAGCTTGATGGTCTGTTCTTCCACGCCCTTGGCGGCGTCGATCACCATCAGCGCCGAGTCCACGGCGGTGAGCACGCGATAGGTATCTTCCGAGAAGTCCTGGTGGCCGGGGGTGTCGAGCAGGTTGACCACGTGATCGCGATACTCGAACTGCATCACCGAGCTGGCCACCGAGATGCCGCGCTGCTTTTCGATTTCCATCCAGTCCGAGGTCGCATGACGACCGCTCTTGCGCGCCTTGACGGTGCCGGCCAATTGGATCGCACCCGAGAACAGCAGCAGCTTTTCGGTCAGCGTGGTTTTGCCGGCGTCGGGGTGGGAGATGATGCCGAAGGTACGGCGGCGCTTGACTTCGCGCGCGATCAGGTCGGTCGAGACCTTGCGGCTGGCGCCGGCCTCGGTTGCCTCATCGGCGGCGGCGCTGGCGAGGTCGGGAAGTTCGTTGCTGGGTTCTTGCATGGCGGATCGGTCGGGTCGGAGGCCGGAGGAACGCGGCCCCTGGCGCGGCTGGACGATCCAACCCGGCATGGCCCGGCCGGCGCGCGCAAAAGGAGGCGCCGCGCAGCCTGTTCCGAAAGCTCTGGAAAACCCGTGATTATAACTGAAGCGGCCCGCCTCTCCGCATGTTTGCCGGATGGCAATGCGGGGGCGGGCCGTGGCGGGGAGTGCTGCTGGCCACCGCTCAAGAACACTCAGAAAACTCAGGAATGCTCATCCCTGCGCTCATCCTTGCGCGGGTGCGCCTCCCGCTGCGGTTGAGGTGGCGGCGGCTGATGCGCCTGCGGCTCGCGATGCACGGCTTGCTCGTGCTGTTGACGCGCCTGCTCCATCGCCACGCGCTGCGCCTGTTCGCGCTGCTGGTTCATCATCTGCTGCTGACGCATCTCCTGCTGGCGCTGTTGCTGCTGCAAGTGCTGTTGCTGCATCTGTTGCTGCTGCTGTTGTTGCCATTGCAGTTGCTGCTGGCGCTGCTGCCACTGGCGCTCCTGGGCCTGCTGTTGACCACGCTGCTCCTGAGCTTGCTGGTCGCGCTGATGCTGT
>NZ_BADI01000880.1:0-1266 GCF_000333555.1 Herbaspirillum sp. B65
ACGCCCGGCAGTTTCTTNAGCTGCCGGCCATGCCGGTGCTCACCACCAGCGTGCGCACGGTCATGAAACCCAGCATCAGCACCGCATCCTCGACGGTACCGATGGTGCGCGAGACGTGGTAATAGGATGAATTGGCCAGACGCAGTACGCCATCTTCGTCGACCGTTTCATGGGCACCGCCATGCACTATCCGTGCAACTACGGCTACATTCCCCAGACCCTGTCGCAAGACGGCGACCCGGTCGACGTGCTGGTGATTACGCCGTTCCCGCTGATCCCGGGCGTAGTGGTGCGCTGCCGTCCCATCGGCGTGCTGAAGATGGCCGATGAATCGGGCATCGACGCCAAGCTGCTGGCCGTGCCGGTGGACAAGATCCTGCCGATCTACACCCACTGGCAAAAGCCGGAAGATCTGAACGAACTGCGCCTGAACCAGATCAAGCACTTCTTCGAACACTACAAGGATCTGGAAAAGGGCAAGTGGGTCAAGGTCGAAGGCTGGGAAGGCCCGGACGCCGCCCGCGCCGAAATCCTGGCGGGCGTGGAAGCGTTCAACAAGGCCAAGTAATTTCCCTGCAGTCGCCACAAAAAAATCGCCCGACAGGTTTGCGCCTGTCGGGCGATTTTTCTTGTCGGGCCTGTGGCCGCTCAATGCCTGTGCAACAGGATCAATCGAGTTTGGCCGCGTGCTCGCGGGTGGCGTGGAAAGTGATTTCCGGCCAGCGTTCCTGGGTCAGGCGCAGGTTCACGCCCGAGCTGGCCAGGTAGGCCATGTTGCCGGCGGCATCGATGGCCAGGTTGGCGCCAGCGGAGGACTTTTCGAAGTCCGCCAGTTTCTTCTTATCGTCGCAACTGATCCAGCGCGCGCTGCTGATGCTGGTGCCTTCGAAGACCGCATCCACGCCGTATTCATTCAACAGGCGGCTAGCCACCACTTCGAACTGCAGCACCCCCACCGCACCCAGGATCAGATCGCTGCCGGTCACGGGCTTGAAGACCTGCACTGCGCCTTCTTCGCCCAGCTGCTGCAAGCCTTTGTGCAACTGCTTGATCTTGAGCGGATTGCGGATGCGCGCCACGCGGAAGAAGTCCGGGGCGAAGTAGGGGATGCCGGTGAACTGCAGCATCTCGCCTTCGGAGAAGCTGTCGCCGATCTGCATGTTGCCGTGGTTGGGCAGGCCGATGATGTCGCCGGCATAGGCTTCTTTCGACTGCTCGCGGCTGGAGGCATGAANGTCACCACCGAAGACACCTTGATCTCGCGAT
>NZ_BADI01000879.1:0-1723 GCF_000333555.1 Herbaspirillum sp. B65
GCGCGGCAGGGGCAGCAATGGCGTTCTGGAACTGGAACAAGAAGCGCTGATCGGCTGCGGCCGCCGCAAGGTGGTCTGACATGAGTGCATCGAGACAGAGTTGAAAGATCGCCATGCTGACCCACTCGGTCAATCCGCGCGGCGGCGTGGTACACGCCTTGCAGCTGGCCGAAGGCTTGCAGGCGCTGGGCCACGAAACCACGCTATTGGCGCCTGATGCCGCAGGCAAGGGCTTGTTCCGGCGCGCGGCCTGCCACTTCCATCCGGTACCGGGGGCGTTGCATAGCGCGGATATCGCCGACATGGTGCGCTTGCGCATCGAGGACTACCTGCGCTGCTTCGCCCAGCCTGGCATGACGGACTTCGACCTCTATCACGCCCAGGACTCCATCAGTGCCAATGCACTGGCCACGCTCACCGAGCGCGGGATGATCGCCGGCTATGTGCGCACCGTGCATCACCTCGACCAGTTCGAGGATAGCCGTCTGCATCGCTGGCAGGAGCGCGGCTATCGCGCTGCTGACCGCGTGCTGTGCGTGAGCCGCACCTGGCAGGAGATCCTGTGGCGCGAACATGGTGTGCAGGCCGAGCTGGTTTCCAATGGCGTCGATACGCAGCGCTACACGCCGCAAGCCAGCCACCGTGACGCCGCCCTGCGCGCGCAACTGGGCCTGGACGGCACACCGTTGCTGCTGGCGGTGGGCGGGGTGGAGCCACGCAAGAATACGCTGGGCATCCTGCGTGCCTTTGTCAGACTGCGCCGGGTCTATCCGCAGGCGCAACTGGTCATCGCGGGTGGGGCCAGCGTACTGGATCACGCCGCCTATCAACAGCAGTTCCAACGGGAGTGGCAGGCAGCCGGCTTGCCGGCGGGCGCGCTGCGCATCCTGGGGCAGGTGGCCGATGCCGACATGCCGGCGTTGTTCCGTTGCGCGGACGCGCTGGTGTTTCCTTCGCTCAAGGAAGGTTTCGGACTGGTGGTGCTGGAAGCCATGGCCAGTGGCGTGCCGGTGGTGGTCTCGCGCCTTGCGCCCTTTACCGAATACCTCGATGGCGACTGCTGCGCCTGGGTCGATCCCCAGGACCCGGCCGCCATTGCCGCCGGGATCGCCCACGCGCTCGACCCTACCGCACGGGCCAGCATGATCGCCGCCGGCGGTCGGGTGTGCGCGGACTTTTCCTGGATGCGCTCGGCCCAGAGCCATGTGAATCTTTATAACGACTATCTCGGTTGCCGCGCCCCGGCAGCCTCATTTTGCGAGGAACACCATGCCTGAAATGCACTTTCGTGTCCGCTGGCCGGACGACACCGTCAGCGATTGCTATTCACCCTCGCTGGTGGTCAAGGAACACCTGGAAGCCGGGCGCAGCTATGCGCTGGCCGACTTCGTCGAACGCAGCGCCACGGCCTTGAACATCGGTAGCGAGCGCGTGCGCCAGAAGTATGGCTTTGCCTGCTCCTCGGCCATGGACCAGTTGCGCCGCATCGAAGAGACCGCGGCCCGCTTCGAGGGGGCCGCCGATGCCCGGGTGATGGTCGAATCCTTCCTGCCCTGAACGCTCCATCGGCCCATCTTATCGGCCTATCTCATCAGACTTCATCCCAAGAGGAACATCATGCATACCCAAGAGCAAGGCGCCGTGCGCCACCATAGCGTCATCATCATTGGCGGCGGCCAGGCCGGCCTGTCCATGAGCTGGTATCTGAAGCGCTCGGCGTCGA
>NZ_BADI01000878.1:0-5950 GCF_000333555.1 Herbaspirillum sp. B65
CGCGTGCTGATGCCGCTGAACAGTTGCTGCTGGCCGAAGGCCTTGGCCACCTGTTCCACCTCGACGATCACCTCGCCCGCACTGCGCAGCGCAGCGTGCGGCGGCACCGGCCAGCACGCCGGATCGGCCGCCAGCAAGCGGCGGGTATAGCCATGCCGGGGCGCAGCCAGCAGTTCCTGCGCCGGCCCCTGTTCCACCATGCGCCCCTCCAGCATCACCGCCAGTTGCCCGCCCAGTGCCCGCGCCAGCCACACATCGTGGGTGATGCACAGCAGGCTCATGCCCTGTTGGCGCGCCGCCTGTAGCAGCGCCAGCACCTCGCCGCGACGATCCGCATCCAGGCCCTTGGTCGGTTCATCGATGATGAGCAAGGGCGCACCGGCGGCGTGGGTGGCGAGGAACGCCACGCGCTGGGCCATGCCGCCCGAGATCATGAAGGGATATTTGTCGCCCGCTTGCTGTAGGCCCAGGCTGGCCAGCGCCTCTCGGGCCAGCGTAGTGGCCTGGCTACGCGCGGCGCGCAGGCTGTCGTTCTGGCTATCGGGGGCAGGTCGGCTGACCAGTTCGAAAGTCTCGGCAATCTGGCGCGCCACCGTCATGGTCGGGTCCAGCGCCAGCCAGGGTTCCTGCGGCAATAGCGCGATACGCCGGCCCCAGCCACGCTGGCGACTGGCAGCATCGGCGGCATCGCTGGGTTCACCGTCGATGACGATGCTGCCGCGGCAATGCAGGCTGGCCGGCAGATTGCCCATGATGGCCTGGGCCAGCAGCGACTTGCCCGAGCCGCTCTCGCCCAGCAAGGTCAGCACGCCACCGGCGGGAATGGCGAAATGAATATCCTCGATGAGTGCCTGTTGCCCATGGAACACGGTCAAGTGCTCGACCTGCAGGGCAGGGATAGCAGCGCGCGCGTTCATGCATTTTCCTTCTGCGGCGACAGCAGCAACAAGGCCAGCAAGGTCAGGAACAGCACCAGCACCGGCGCGCCCACCAACCACGGAGCCTCGCGGTAATAGGGCAAGAGTTCGATCATCATCACCCCCAGCTCCGGCGTGGGCGGTTGCAGGCCGACCCCGACAAAGCCCAGCGCCGACATCGCCAGCACCGCACCGGCCAGGCCGAAACGCATCAGGGTGAACAGGCGCGGCAGCAGCGCCGGCATCAGGTGACGTCGCACGATGTAGCCCGGGCCGAAGCCCAGCAAGCGTGAGGCTTCCACCGGCGCACTGGCCAGCAGGATGCGGCTGGCCGCGCGCACCACGCGGAAATATTCCACCCACAAGGCCAACGAGATACCCACGTACAGCGGCCAGAAGCCGCCCGGCGCAAAGGCCGCCAGCAACAGCACCAGCAGCAGGCCCGGCAAGGCCAGCACGGCATCGGCCAGCGCCGCCAGCACGCGCTCAACCCAGCCACCGCACCAGGCCGCCAGCAAGCCGATCACGATGCCGGGAATGGCCGCCGACAACACGCTCACCAGTGCCAGCGACAAGGATAGTCGCGTGCCATGCGCCAGCCGCGCCAACATGCTGCGTCCCAACTGGTCGTACCCCAGCGGATGCGCCAGGCTGGGCGCTTCCAGAAAGCGTGAGAGTTGCTGGCGGGCCGGATCGACATCGATGAGCAGCGGCCCCAGCCAGGCAAACAGGACGATCGTCAACAGCAGCAACAGGCCCGCCCACTGGCCCGGCGTGACACGGCGCGGTCGGGTCTCGACCAGGAAATCGGAAGTCGCAAAGCTCATGGTCGGCCGCGTGGATCAAGGAAGGCGCAGGTGGTATCGACCAGCGCATTGAAGAGAACGAACATCAGCCCCAGCACCAGGGCCGTGCCCTGGATCATCGGCACGTCGCGCCCGAAGATGGCGTGAACCAGGGCGTGGCCGATGCCGGGCCAGGCGAAGATGGTTTCCACCAGCACCACCCCTTCGACCAGCATCACCAATTGCACGCCGAGATAAGCGACCACAGGCGCGGCAACATTGCGCACGCCGTGGCGCGCCAGGGCTTGCGCGGGACTCAAGCCCTTGGTCAGAGCGAAGGCGAAATATTCGGAGGCGCGCACCTGCACCATGGCATCGCGCGCCACCCGGCAGGACACCGCAGCCAGGCCCAGCGCCAAGGTCAACGCCGGCAACAGGATGCCGCCATGGTCCACGTGACCGGCCGCCGGCAAGGCCCCCAGTTGTACCGAAAACAGCAGCACCAGGACCAGCCCCAGCAGGAAGGATGGCAAGGCCCGCAACAGCACCGATAGCGCCAGCGTGGCCCGGTCCAGCCAGCCACCGGGGTTCAGGCCGGCCAGGATGCCCAGGGTCGGCCCGAACAGCAGCGACAAGGCCAGCGCCAGTAGCGACAGCCTCAGGGTCGGCCCCAGTTGATGAGCGATCTCCACCAGCACCGGCAAGGCGGTCACTTGCGAAGTCCCCAGGTCCAGATGCAGGAGCCGGCTCCACCATTGGCTCAGCGCCATGAACCAGGGCTGGTCCAGGCCCAGTTCAGCGCGCACCGCCAGGGCCGCTTCGGTGGTGACCATGTCATAGCCGTAGCGCCCGGCGGCAATGCGGTAGGCCATGTCGCCGGGCAGCAGGCGCGTCATGAAAAAACACAGCGTGCCCACCAGCAGCGCCACCAGGCCGGCTTGCAGCAGGCGCTGGCCGAGCGCGCTGGCCAGTTGCCGGGCGGCGCTGCGGGGCAATAAGCGAGTCAGATCCATTGCAGGCAAGAGAGACGATAACTACGTTCAAAAGGATCGAGGCTGGCGCCCTGCAAGCGACGGCTGACGGCACAGGTCTGGCGATACCAGACCACCGGAATCACCGGCAACTGTTCCTGCAGCAGCGCCACGATACGGGCGCGTTCGGCGCGCCCGCCGTCGGCATCCCCGGCGGGCATGGCCGGCAACTGCGCCAGCCGCGCCAGCAGCGCCGGCACCTCGGTATTGTCCCAGCCCATGGCGCCCCAGTCGCCGCCTTGCGGCCCGAAGTCCTGCAAGAGGCTGGCCACCGGCTCGGGCAGGTTGCCGTAATTGCGCGCCGCCAGCGCCATCTGCAATGCGCCGCTGCGATGGCCGGCCGGGATGTCGCTGGAGTTGCCGATCACCACCCGCACGGCAATGCCGATCTGGCGCATCTCTTCCTGCAAGGCAGTGGCAATCAAGGGCAATTCGGGCCGATCGACGAAGGTGGTCAGGCTCAGTTCCAGCTTGCGCCCATCGCACCAGCGCACGCCATCGGCGCCCAGGCGCCAGCCGGCCTCTTCCAGCAGACGGCGCGCCTGCTTGAGGTCGGTATGCAGGGGCGCTAGCTGGGGATCGTGCCAGCGTGTGAGCGACGGCGGAAAGAGCTGGGTCGCGCCCAGGTCGGGATCACGCAACAGCGCGCGTGCGATGCCCTCGCGCTCCATGCACAGGGAGATCGCGCGGCGTACCCGCACATCGGCAAGGAAGGGATGGCCGGCATTGAGCTTGAGAATGGTCGTGCGCGGCAGCATGGCCGAGAGCAGGCGCGCACGCGGACTCTCCTGCAGGGCGCGAATGCTGGGCGGGTCCAGCGAAAAAGCCAGTTCAGCCTGGCCGCTCTGCACCAGCAGCGTGCGTGTCTCTGCGCGCGAGACGCTGATATAGCGCGCCCGCTGGATCGCCCTGCCCGGCCCCGGCGCCACCCGCTCCACATCGAACTGCTGCGGCAGGCTGATGGACTGGATGCGGAACGGCCCGCTACCGACGATGGCCACCACGTTGCCGTGCGCATCGAAGGAAGATGGCGCCAGGATCTGGGTCGAATAATGGGTCAGCAGATAGGGCAACGGGCCGAAGGGCTTGCTCAGGCTCACTACCAGTACACTTTCCTGCACACTCATGGCCGTGATACTCGCCAGTTGCAGTACACCTGGCCGCACGGCAGCGCGCTGCAGACAGGCCAGTACGCTGGCCGGCGTCACGACGCTCCCATCGTGGTAGCGCCCCCCAGCCTGCAAGGCAAAGCGCCATTGCAAGCCATCGGCGCTGACCTCCCAGGTGCGCGCCAGCGCCGGGCGCAACTGGCCGGCATCGTCCACCTCCAGCAAGGTTTGCAGCACCTCCATGCGGGCGAACATATAGCCGGAGCGCGCCGGATCGAGCCCGGTCAATTCCCAGGGGCCGACCACGGTCAGCATGTCGCGGCCACCCGGGCTGATGGGGTGGGCATGGCTGGCCTCATCGCCATGCGCCCAGGCCAGCGGCGTGGTACCAGCGGCCAGCAGCGCCAGCATGGCGCGCCGGCGCGGTGTACAGCAGAGATCGGCAGACATGCGCAGATCAGAACTTGACATTGAGTGCCAGCGTGGCCGTGCGCTCGTTGCCCGGCATGATCCACACACTGCTGTAGGAACTGCTGTAGTAACGCTTGTTGAAGAGATTATCCACGTCCAGCGACAGCTTCATCTTCGGCGTGAACTGCCAGTAGGCCAATGCGCGTGCGGTCAGATAAGCGGGCAACTTGAAACTGCCGGTCTGGTCGCCGGTACGGTCGCCAACATAATTCAGGCCACCACCGATACCGTAGGGCGAGCCACTTGCCAGGGCATCTTCGAACACCGCCAGTACACTGCCCGAGACACGCGGCACGTTGAGCAACCGCGAACCCACGGCCAGGGTGTTGTCCTTGCTCACATAGGCATCGGTATAGGCCAGGTTGCCGGTCAAGCGCCAGTGATGGCCTAATTTGGCATTGGCATCCAGCTCCACGCCCTTGCTGCGCACTTCACCGGCGGCAATGGAGAAGGCCGGATTGCTCGGGTCGGCGGTCAGCACATTCTGCTTGGTGATATCGAACACCGCCAGGGTGGCGCCGCTACGCTGATCCGCGCTCTGGAACTTCAGACCCACTTCGGCCGCGCGCGAGGTCTCGGGGCTGAAGGCGCGGCCATGGATATCGCTGCCGCTATTGGGACGGAAAGACTTGCTGGCGCTGGCATAGGCCGACCAGGAAGGCGTGAACAGATAGGTCAGGCCCAGGCGCGGGGAATAGGCGTTCTTGTCCTGGCGGGTGATGGTGCTGGTGCGCCAGTTGTTCAGGGTGGAGCTGAAGGCATCGGCGCGAATGCCGGCCAGCAGCTTCCAGCGCTGCGTCAGGCTGATCTGGTCTTGCAGGTAGAAGGCGCTGCTGCTCTGGCGTTCGCTGGTATCGGTATTGGCCCTCGGCGTGGGCAGCGGCTGGCCATAGACCGGGTTGTAGATATTGATCGCATAGGGCGCCGCCGTCGTCGGGTTCACGCGCAACATGCGCTGGTCCAGCGTCATCCAGTCCAGCTCGGTACCGACCAGGAGCTCATGCCCTACGCTACCGGTGGTGAGCTTGCCGCCCAGCTCGAACTGCAGCGAGGTGTCATGCCAGCCATAGTCGCGGTAGCGGCGCTGGCGGCGCAGCGTGGCATTGTCGGCCTGCAGCGCCGAGGCTTCGGTGGAATAGCCCTGCAGCGTGCCTTCCTTGTGGAACAGGCCGGTGCGCAAGTGCCAGTTGTCGTTGAGGCGATGCTCCAGGGTCAGCAGGTGGTTCTGGTTGTCCATCTTGACGTCGCCATCGCCCGGCTCGCCCAGAAAGCGCGAGATCGGCAGCACACCCAGGTTGCCGTTGACGGCGACGATGCCGCGATCGAACGGCACCTTCTGGCGTAAAAATTCAGCTTCATAGTTCAGCACCGTGCTGTCGGACAGTACCCAGGTGAGGGCCGGTGCAAAAAATTCACGTTGGCTGTGAATATCATCGCGCCAGCTCCCCCGGCGCTCGACGGCGGCATTGAGGCGATAGGCCAGCTCGCTGTTGAGCGCCCCAGTCGAATCGATGCTGCTGCGGTAGCTGTCGTTGCTGCCGATGGACAGGTCCAGCGCATTGGCGCGCTTGAACTGCGGCTTCTTGCTGACCACGTTGATGGTGCCACCGGGCTCGCTGTGCCGTAGAGCGCTGCGG